>CAVHKR010000068.1:0-7492 GCA_963636615.1 Acutalibacteraceae bacterium
CTCGTAAACATTGCTGTCATACGGTGCCTTTTTAAAATTCTCGCCTGTAATATGCTCGTAAAGCTCTATATATCTGTTAGAAATGGATTCTACTATCTGGTCTGTCATCTCCGGAACTTTCTGCCCGGGCTGTCCGCTGAACCCATTATCCATAAGCCATTCACGTACAAACTCCTTAGACAACTGTCTCTGCTGTTCACCTTTGGCAAATCTCTCCTCATATCCGTCCAAGTAGAAATAACGGCTGCTGTCCGGAGTATGTATCTCATCTATAAGGTAAATCTCACCATCTTTTAACCCAAACTCATATTTTGTATCTACAAGAATCAATCCTCTCCTGGCGGCAATCTCCGTACCTCTTTTAAAGAGCGCAAGGGAGATCTCCTCCAATTTTTCATAAATATCCTTTGCAACCAGCCCCTTTGCAATAATCTCCTCTTTTGATATGTCCTGATCGTGCCCTCCTATCTCGGCTTTTGTTGTTGGGGTAATGATAGGTTTTTCAAACTTTTGGTGTTCCCTCATTCCATCTGGTATAGCTACTCCACAGATCTCTCTTGCCCCGCTTTTGTATGTTCTCCACGAACTCCCTGTAAGATAGCCTCGTACAATCATCTCTACAGGCAGACTGTTACATCTGTAGCCAACAGTAACCATAGGATCGGGAGATGCTATCTTCCAGTTCTTTACTATGTCTGCGGTATCATCTAAAAATTTTGAAGCTATCTGGTTAAGGACCTGTCCTTTATATGGAATCCCCTTTGGGAGGACAACGTCAAAGGCAGATATTCTGTCTGTGGCAACCATAACCATCAGGCTGTTGTCAATGGTATATACATCCCTAACCTTTCCAATATATTTGGAGGTCTGTTTCGGGAACTCAAATTCTGTAGATGTAATGGATTTCATATTACTATGGCTTAAAAATTAAACAAACTTTTTGTATCACTTCTATCCTCTACCCTGTAAATCCCTATTATAAAACTCCGTGAGACGGCAGCAGAAAGTTTTCCATGAAAGCTCCTCCTTAACCGTCTTAATACTCCTTGTATATTCCTCTCTAAGGGAGTCATTGTTAAAATACTCCTTTACGGCTCCGGCAATAGTCTCTCTGCTGCAATCATTGATAATCATACCGGTGCCTTTGTCCCCTATAGTCTCTTTAAGACCTCCTACATTGGTGGTTATCATCGGGAGATTAAAATTAAAGCAGATTGAGCTTATGCCGCTTTGGGTGGCAGACCTGTACGGAAGTACGCATACATCGGCTGCCGAGAAATAGGGGGATACACCGCTGTCTCTAATGTAACTTGTTGTTACGCTTATGTTATCTCTGAATGGGGAGTTGTCTATTAATGTCTGGTATCTCTCAAAACTGCCGTAAGGTTCACCGGCAATTATCAGCTGGTAAGAATCATCCAAAAGTCCAAAGGCTTCTATAAGCAGATCCAATCCCTTATAATCCCTTATGAGACCAAAAAACAGAATGTTCTTTTTATCTGGGTTTATCCCAAGCTCTCTGCAAGCCTCCTCTTTGGTAATCTTTGCACCAAAGTGAGAATAGAGAGGGTGAGGGGTAACAAGAACCGGCTTTTTATTGTCAAATGTGAGCAGGTCTTTTTTTACTGCATCACAAAGCACAATAAAACCGCTGTTAGGTTTTAAGAACCATTTGGTAAACGGCCGGTCAAAAAAATGGGGCTCATGCGGAATAACATTATCTAATATTGATACAACCTTGCAGTTCTTTCCTACATGCCTTGCAACATATCCTAAAGATGGTGCAAACCAGCTCATCCAATATCTCATTATGAGCAGATCAGGATTAAAATCCCTTATAGCCTTTGCCGTAGAGATATATGTAAGAGGATTTGCCGTATCCAGCAGAGCATCAGACTCTACCGGTACGGCATCATCATCTTTCGTAACATATTGAGTCTTACCCGGAAAGAGGATATTTGGATACTGCCGCCTAAAATTAAAGGCCTTTACAGAATGCTCCTTTCCCAGTTCCTGCATCAAATATGTATTAAACTGAGAAATACCACCTCTGTACGGGTAAAAGCAGGATAATATTGCTATTCTCAACTATTTGGTTTTAGATTTTACGTACTCTTCGTTCAAACCTGCAAGAATACTGTTGGTAATGTCAAGTTGCGGATTACCAACTATAACCGTGTTTGTACTTCCGCTTGTTGTAAGAATAAGAGAATAGTTGTGTTCTGCATTGTATTTTTCAACGTATGTCTGAACAGCGTCCATAACTTTATTCAGCATAACCTGTTGCTCCTCAGCCATCTCCATGCTCTTCTGCTGTCTTAGGCTCTCAAGAGACTGCTGACGCTGGTAAAGCTGCTGTTGTTGCTCCTCTGCCTGTGCGCGTGTTAACAATCCTTTGTTTATTTTAGTCTCAAAATCTTTGGCTGCATTCTCAAATGCACGACCTTTCTTTGTCAGATCCTCCTGAATAGCCTGAGCCTTTGCTTCAAGTTCAGATTTAAGATCGTTGAACATATCGTAGCTGTTTACCAAAGAGTCCATCTGAATGTAAACAATACTTCCCGATGGAGCAACTGCAGCAGGCTCAGAAGAGGCCGCCTTTGTCTCCGTAGCTGTATTGTTGTTACAAGACACAAGAATTGTTGCAAGTGCAACCGATAGAATTGCTTTAGCTTTTTTCATACTATTTAATTGTTAATTATTATCCGTATAGGGCTATACAGTGTGCAAATATAGCAATAATTATGTTATGCCAATTTACTTAAGTACTCTTTTATAGTCTGCTCCAACCCAAGATAGAGCGCATCACATATAAGAGCATGGCCAATGGAGACCTCGTCTACCCAGCTTATTGTCCGGTGAAAATACTCCAGATTGTCTAAGTTAAGGTCATGCCCGGCATTTAACCCCAATCCGCATCTGCGTGCCTCTTCTGCCGCTTTAATATACGGTTCAATAGCCTGTTCCCTGTTTGTGGAGTAGTTTCTTGCGTATGCCTCCGTATAAAGTTCCACCCTGTCGCATCCACATTCCGCAGCATTTGCAACCATCTGCACAACAGGGTCTACAAAAATGGAGACCCTTATCCCAAAACTCTTGAAGAATCCGCAGATGTCTTTAAGGTAGCTCTTGTTCCTAACAGTGTCCCATCCCGCATTTGAAGTAAGCACATTCTCCGCATCGGGAACCAATGTTACCTGATCCGGAACGACCTTGGTAACCAATCTCTTAAAAGAATCTATAGGATTCCCTTCTATATTGAACTCGGTTTTTATCATAGGCCTTATATCAAGTACATCGCTGTATCTTATATGCCTCTCATCAGGTCTTGGGTGAACGGTAATGCCCTGAGCCCCAAATTCTTCGCAATCCATTGCGCATTGCAGTACATTTGGCATGTTGCCACCCCTGGCATTACGTACGGTGGCTATCTTGTTTATGTTAACACTAAGTTTGGTCATATTAGAAAATATTTAGAATCTATCCTCAAAAGTCAGCCTTAATTAGAACAATTTATCTTTTCATATCTCTTAGGCGACACAAAAATAAGAATTTTTTATATTTGCACTAATTGAAAAGATAAAACAGAATGAGAGTTGCGCTTTTTGGGAAAAATATAGATGCAAACTCTATGGCAGAGTTTGCGGAGCTGATGAGTCTGCTAAATGGACGGCAGGGGGTAGAGTGGTCCTTCTATTCCCCTTTCTACCTGAGATATAAAGAGATGGTAAAATTCCCCTCCGGCAGCTGTTTCCACAATTATTCGGACCTTGAGGCAGATACAGACCTCCTCCTTTCCCTTGGCGGAGACGGAACAATTTTGGAGTCTCTTACTTTGGTAAGAGACAAGATGATTCCTGTAGCAGGCATAAACTTTGGCAGATTGGGCTTTCTTACAACAGAGAGCGTAGATGAAAAAAACTTATGGATAGAGCAGTTATTAGAGAGAAAATTTGCTGTAAAAAAGAGGACGCTGCTTAAAGTAGACAATGATAATTTAAAAGAGCTTACCTTTGGCACAATCTCCTCCTATTACCCCTTTGCTCTAAATGAGGTTTCACTGCAGAGGTTAGAGCCGGCAATGTTGGAAATCCATGTAAAGATAGATGGAGAACCGATGCCTGTGTATTGGGCAGATGGGATATTGATTGCCACAGCAACAGGCTCAACCGCTTACTCTTTAAGCGTTGGCGGGCCGGTTGTAACACCTGAATCAGAGGTGCTCATAATTGCCCCCATAGCCCCCCATAACCTGAACGTAAGGCCGCTTATAGTTCCCGATTCGTCAATAATAGAGATCTCTTTTACAGGGCGAGTGAATGAGGCACAGCTTACAATGGACAATAGGTATTTCAAGATAAAAACCGGAGAGACAATCAGAGTGCAGAGGGCAGATTACACACTCAACTGTGTTACCCTCAACAATAATTTCTTTAGAGCACTTAACGAGAAGCTTTTATGGGGAGAGGATAAACGGAATAACCACCGTTCTGCCTGCTCTCTACTGTAATAGCGGCAAAAAGAGGTGTAAACATGCCTATTTTCTACAAGCTTTCACTATATTTGCAGTTAAATTGATTTAAAAGAGCGGTGTATATAAAATATTGCCCATTATGAAAGATAACAACAGATTGCCCCTGCATGTCTCCATAATAATGGATGGAAACGGACGTTGGGCCAAGGAAAGAGGCAAAGAGAGGCTGTTTGGACATACGGCAGGGATAGAGAGTGTTAGGGCATGTACGGAGTATGCTGTTGAGACAGGCATAAAATATCTGAGCCTGTTTGCCTTTTCAACAGAGAACTGGGGCAGGCCGGCAGAGGAGGTTGAAGGGCTGATGCGCATGATGTTAGAGGCAATAGCCAACGAAACCCCCACATTTATGAAATATGGGATAAGGTTTAGGGTTATAGGGAATTTTTCTAACCTCTCCCAAAAGCTGCAAAAGGAGATAGAAGATTGTCAGAAACTTACAGAGCAGTTTGACAATCTCACACTTATAATTTTTTTAAGCTACAGCGGAAAATGGGATATCCTACAGGCTGCAAGGAGGATTGCAGAGGCAGGAAAGAGTACTGTTTCGGAGGAGGAATTTGCGTCATATCTAAGTACATGCGGTATTCCGGACCCGGATCTTATTATAAGGACAAGCGGAGAGCAGAGGATAAGCAATTATATGCTTTGGCAGGCGGCCTATTCCGAGTTCTATTTTACAAAGACACTTTGGCCTGATTTTCGCAAAAATGAGTTCCGCCTTGCTTTGGAGGAGTATGCATCCAGAAACAGGCGCTATGGTAAAATATAATAATTATTGCATTAACTAATTCAATGAGATTATTTAAAATACTCGTACTTGCAAGTCTTCTAATCCCTTGCGGTGTACTTGCGCAGGAACAGAAAAAAGAGGTTGTAGTAGATTATAACAATCCAAAGACATATACGATAGGTGATATTAAGATTACCGGTGTAGACTATCTTAGAGAGGAGCAGATATTATCTTTAACAGGGTTGCAGAAGGGGGATGCCATTACAATACCGGGAGACGAAATCTCACAGATACTAAAAAGGATTCTAATGCAGCGCAAGTTTTCGGATGCAGGTTTCTACATAGACTCGCTGAGCGGCAAAGATACCATAGTCCTTGGGTTGCGTCTGGTGGTAAGGCCAAGGGTTTCGCGTTGGATATTCACAGGAACAAAAAAGAGCGAGGAATCTGAATTATCCGAGAGGTTGAAACTTAGAAGGGGGCAGGAGCTGTCTGACTATGTAGTAAAATCCTCTACAGATATTATCAAGAAATATTACAAAGAGAAAGGGTTCCTTAAAACAGATGTAAGGGTAGAACAGACAAACGATACTGTTGTAAAGAATGCAGTAAGGGTAAATTTTATTGTAGACAGAGGCCCAAAAGTTAAGATTCAGAGAATAACCTTTAGCGGAAATGAGGAGATAAAAGCTTCAAAATTGGCAAAGGCAATGAAAAAGACCAAAGACAAGAGGTTTGCCAATTTCCTAAGGAGTAAGAAGTTCAATGAAAAAGAGTACCCAACGGACAAGGAGAATATGATTCAGGTGTTCAATGAAGCCGGATACAGAGATGCAAGAATTGTAAAAGATTCCATCTACTATGTAGAACCGGGGAGAATGAACATAGATTTTAAAATAGACAAAGGGAGAAAGTATTACTTTAGAGATATTACATGGACTGGTAACTCCGTTTATTCGGCATGGCAGCTCTCTCAGGTTCTTCATTTGGAGAAGGGGGATGTATATGACGTGGTAAACATGAGAAAGAGACTGTTTGGAGATGGAAAAGGACAGAATCCCGATGTAAACAAGATGTACACAGACAACGGTTATCTCTTCTTTAACATAACACCGGTTGAGGTTAATATAGACGGGGACTCTGTAGATGTTGAGATGAGGATTGTAGAGGGCAAGCCGGCAACATTCAATAATATAATAGTAAACGGCAATACCATAACAAATGAGAAGGTTGTAAGAAGAGCCTTGTTTACAAAACCGGGCTACCTGTACAGCCAGTCAGACATGGAGCGTTCAATGAGGGAGATTGCCTCAATGGGACATTTTGAACCGGAGAATGCCTATTCTGAAAAAGGTTACAACATTATGCCAAACCAGAACAACAATACTGTAGATGTAGCCTTTAACGTAGAGGAGAAGCCTAACAGCCAGTTAGAACTTTCCGGAGGATGGGGAGGCAATATGTTTGTAGGTACATTGGGGGTAAGTTTCAATAATTTCTCGTTCAAAAGGATGTTTGAGAAGAGTGCATGGAGACCTGTTCCTCTTGGAGATGCCCAGACATTGGCTATAAGATTCCAGACAAATGGTACATACTATACAGCGCTATCTGCATCTTTTATGGAACCATGGCTGACAGGAAAGAAACCTACATCATTGAGCGTACAGATCTATTTTACACGTCAGACAAACTCATACTACTATTACCAGACCTCGGACGAATATATGGAGGTTTATGGGGCAGCAGTGGGGCTTGGCAACAGACTGAAATGGCCAGATAACTATTTTGTTCTGTATCATGAGTTAAGCTGGCAGACATACAAACTTAAGAACTGGAACTACAACTTCTTGTTTGATACCGGATTGTCTCACAATGCAAGTTACAAGATCTCTTTGAACAGAAACTCAACAGACCAGCCGTTATATCCAAGAGGAGGATCAGACTTGCTGCTTAGCTTGCAGCTTACCCCTCCATATTCGCTGTTCCGTTCAAAGAATACAGATTACAAGAATATGGATGATAAAGAGAGGTATAGGTGGATTGAGTATCACAAATGGACATTCAAAAGCACCCTGTATACCAAACTCATAGGAGATCTGGTATTAAAGACGGCAGCAAACTTCGGCTACCTGGGCTATTATAATAAGGATCTTGGATATTCTCCATTCGAAGGGTTCCAACTGGGTGGTGACGGTATGAGCGGCTACAATACATACGGTTCGGAG
>CAVHKR010000069.1:0-7446 GCA_963636615.1 Acutalibacteraceae bacterium
AAGCATCTGCTCTATGCAAACTGGGGGAAGCGGGATTCTTTAATAGTTTCTCACATGGAGATAGCGGATGATATTAAGGCTAATGCAGCAGAATTGGCCGGATTTGGTATAGATAAGGAGAATTCTTTGTGGTTTTTGCCCCCTTACGAGTATTATAATAAGGAGGCTGTCTATGTGATAGAGAATTTGGGGTATAAAGTTGTAAACTATACACCCGGAACAGCAACACCTGCAGACTATACAACTCCGTCTATGAAGAACTACCAGCCGTCACAGAGGCTTATAGATAAATTTTATGAATTTGAAAAATCCGATGGTCTTAACGGGGCGTTGGTTCTTATACATCCGGGTGTTGAGGAGGAGAGAACAGACAGGCTCTATAACAGGTTGGGTGAGATAATTCAGTACCTTAAAAAGCAGGGCTACAGTTTTGGCAGATTGTAAGGGATTGTTCAGATAGTGTATAACTGCCTTGGCTCTTCCTGTTTTAGCTTAAGGCGGTTTTTATTTTTACTGTTTTTGCAAAACTATTATTACATTTGCGAATTTAATATAGAGATTATGTATAAAATTGTAAGAAAAGAGATATTAACAGCTAATATTACCTTAATGGAGGTAATTGCTCCGAGGATCGCCTCATCTGCACAGCCTGGGCAGTTCCTTATTGTAAGAGCCGGAGAGAACGGAGAACGTATACCTCTCACGATTTGTGATTATAATAGGGAAAAGGGGACGATAACAATAGTAATACAGGTTGTTGGGGCATCCACTTTTCAGATCTGCAATCTTAATGAGGGGGATTACTTTACAGATGTTGTTGGCCCTCTCGGACAGCCAAGTGAATTTATAGATATTCTTCCCGATAAACTAAAAGGGATGAGATTCCTCTTTATTGCCGGAGGGTTGGGCACGGCACCTGTTTATCCGCAAGCTAAGTTCCTGTATGAGAGAGGCGCATACGTAGATGTGATTGTCGGAGCCAAGACAAAGGAGATGGTTATTTTGGAGGGGGAGATGAGGACTGTATGTAACCACCTGTATATCTGTACAGATGACGGAAGCTACGGAGAGAAAGGATTGGTCACTGCAATGATAGACAAGCTTATGGGCAACGGAGCTGTTTATGACCATGCCGTTGCAATAGGACCAATGATAATGATGAAGTTTGCTTCCCTGACAACAAAAAAGTATAATTTGCCACTTATAGTTTCTCTCAATACCCTCATGGTAGACGGTACCGGAATGTGCGGAGCATGCAGAGTTACAGTTGGCGGAAAAACAAGGTTTGCCTGTGTAGACGGGCCGGAATTCAATGCATACGAGGTTGATTTTGACGAGGCTATGAGAAGACAGACAATGTATAGGACGCAGGAGATGGAGAAAGACCACAAATGCAGGATTAGGGGATAGTAAGGATTATTAAAATTTTAACAGAAAGACAATGGCTAATAATATACCAAGAGTACCTGTAAGAGAGCAGGATTCAAAAATTAGAGCAACCAATTTTAAAGAGGTCTGTTATGGATACAGTAAAGAGGAGGCTATGCTTGAGGCTACACGTTGCCTTAACTGCAAGAAACCTGCCTGCATGACTGCATGTCCGGTTATTGTAAAGATACCGTTCTTTATACATCAGGTGGTAGAAGGGAATTTTAAGGAGGCTGCAAGAATTATAGCAATAGACAGTTCTCTTCCTGCAATTTGCGGAAGAGTATGTCCTCAGGAGAACCAGTGTGAGGGCAGATGTGTAATGGGCGTAAAGGGAGAGAGTGTTGCCATTGGCAAACTTGAACGTTTTGTTGCAGACTGGAGCAGAGAGAATGGTGTACAGTTTACAGAGAAAAAGGCTTTTAACGGAATTAAGGTGGCGGTTATTGGCAGTGGTCCATCAGGGTTGGCCTGTGCGTCTGACCTTGCAAAGATGGGGTATGATGTAACTATTTTTGATTCATTGCATAAGGCCGGAGGTGTACTGACATACGGAATACCGGAATTCAGGCTGCCAAAGGATACCGTGGTTGCTCATGAGATAGAGAATGTAAAGGCTCTTGGGGTTAAGATAGAGACCAATGTAGTTGTGGGAAGAACGGTTACAATAGATTCTTTAATGGATAATGAGGGGTTTAAGGCTGTTTTTATTGGGACAGGAGCAGGATTGCCAAAATTCATGAAAATACCGGGAGAAAATCTAAACGGAGTGGTTTCTGCAAATGAGTTCCTTACAAGGAACAATCTGATGAGGGCATACGAAAAGGATGCCGAGACACCTATCTATGTAGGTCATAAGGTTTGTGTTGTGGGTGGTGGAAATGTGGCTATGGATGCTGCAAGAACAGCTCTGCGTCTTGGAGCTGAGGTTACAGTTGTTTACAGAAGAACAGAGCATGAGCTTCCTGCAAGGGTAGAGGAGGTGCATCATGCCAAAGAGGAGGGGATTAAATTTATGTTTCTGACCAATCCTGTAGAGGTTGTAGGTAATGATAAAGGTTGGGTTACAGCTCTTAAATGTGAAAAGATGGAGCTTGGCGAACCGGACGATTCCGGCAGAAGAAAGCCTATACCGGTAAAAGATTCGCTTTTTGAGCTCTCTGCCGATGTTGTTATAATGTCTTTGGGTACAGTCCCAAATCCGTTGCTCTCTAACACTACCACAGGCCTTGAATGCAACAAAAGTGGAGGCATTGTTGCTGATGAGCAGGGTATTACAACCAGGCCAGGTGTTTTTGCTGGAGGTGATGCCGTAACAGGAGCTGCAACAGTTATCCTTGCAATGGGAGCAGGACGCACTGCTGCCGCGGCAATTGACAAATATCTGCAAGAGTAATTTTAGAGGGCCATCCGACTACAGTTTATCGTACTCCTCATCGCTGACTGGTTCCAGCCATTCGTTAGGCTCTGCCCTATGGCAGCTGTTTTCCACTGTAATATGCGTGGCAAGATGCTGAAACCAGGAATCTTTCTGCGCTCCGTGCCAGTGCTTCACCCCTTCAGGAATGTCAACAATGTCGCCTGCTTTGAGCGCAACAGCCGGCTTTCCCCATTCCTGATACCAGCCGCGTCCGCCGACGCATATTAGAATCTGGCGTGCTCCGTGATGAATATGCCAGTTGTTGCGGCAGCCCGGCTCAAATGTAACATTCGAAAGGGGAAGGGTACTTTCCTTTGCCGAGGAAAGATTTACCGGAACAACTGGATTCAGGTAGCTGTTTCCGGAAAAATATTTGGCATAGCCGGTATTAGGATACCCCCGCTCCCAATCACCTGCAATGGCATCCGCTGCGTTGTTACACAGACTTAGTCTGTTGTCACTCAAAAATTTACAGAGTTCATCAATCTGCTCCTGCGTATTCCCCATACGAACTGCTCCTGCTTTGTGGGAAGCAAGCTGCGGAGAGACGCCTTTTAGAGCAGACAGTGCCGCTACAGTGACAATCTCCCTGTCTGCATGAGAAAGCTGGTCTCCAGCAAATATGTCACCAAAAAGATGTGATTTCAGATAGAAGTCATCCTGAGGGCAGAATGTGTAGTTAAATGGTTGCCCGGTAAGCATAGTCTGTACTTCTGTTCCGAGTTTTAGGGCAGCATCGGCATCGTCCCACACGGACGGACGCATCCAGGGCTTCCCTTCCTTCCAGGCTTCATTACCCTCTTCAAGCACCTTAGACAGCACACCGAGCGCATTTAGAGAACGTGGGAAGCCAGTATAGGCATATAACTGTGAGAACGCTTCCTTTAATTCGTTGACAGTAACCCCGGCATCCAATGCGGCACGAACTGCAGATTCCAGACGCTTCAGATCACCCTGTGCCTCAAGTGCGGCGCATGTTGCAAGATGGAGTTGACGCCCAGACAAACTCTGAGCTAAAATATTCACAGACATAACTAATGACATTATTATAAAAAGAGCAATATGTTTCATTTCTCTTATGATGTTTTACGATATTCCGACGGGGTTGCTCCGATATGAGCTTTAAAGAAGCGTACAAAGTGCTGGGGATATTCAAAGCCAAGTCTCTGACTTACCTGTGTGATGCTCATTGACTCATCCGCAAGAAGTCTTTTAGCATAGGAGAGAATCCGGTCATTTATGAAATCTCTGGCAGTACGACCTGTCTCGGTCTTTACCAGCTCACCAAAATATTTACTTGAGTAACAGCATTTGTCAGCAAAGTAGGCTACAGTAGGCAGGCCCTCGCTCTCGGCAGTTTCTGCTAAGTAAGAGTCCAGTAGAACTGCAAACTTCCTGACTACGGTATGGTTTATTTCTTCGCGCGTGATGAACTGCCTGTCGTAGAAACGCAGGCAGTAGTTCAGAAGCAGTTCTATGTTGCTGACGATGAGTTCTCGCGAATGTTTGTCTATACTCCGGTGGAGTTCCCGGTTAATCAGGTTGAGCACCCCACGAAAAATCTCTATCTCACCGGTGGAGAGATGCAATGCCTCGTCTGAGGTATATTCAAAAAACTCATAACGGTCAATGGCTCTGCCGAGTGGGGTGCGGACAAGCAGGTCCGGATGAAACACCAAAGCAGTCCATTTTGGATATTTCACCTCCGGATTGGCATCTACCTTGACGCTTTGTCCCGGTGCGAAACTGGTTACTGTCATCTCATCGAAGTCATATTCTGTGAGACCGTATGAGAGTTTGCATCCTTTGTTTTCCTTTAGGAACAGGGCATAAAGCCCATAATGGTAGATTCCCTCCGTTACCTCCCTCTCGCGATCGAAGCGCGCCACGCTTACCTGCGGATGAAAGGTTTCAAAGCCGTAATAATCGTTGAACTCTTGTACTGTATTAAAATACAAATCTTTCATACACAAACTCTTGTTTTTGCACAAAACTATAAATTTATAATGCAAATTTACACATATTCAATGAACTGCTTCATACCGGTAATCCGGAAGATATTACCGGAATTCCATTTTATCCAATATCCCTACCGACTGTGGTAGGGCTTTGTACATGCAAAACCAGCGCTCAAGCAAGCTTTGCGCTGATTTTTAGCATTTATTGCGGAGAGGGAGGGATTGCCACCTTGGTCTGTATTAATCTTATATAATAACGCAAATAATTGATTTACATAAGAATAAATATAGTATAGTTTCTGTCAATTTATTGGATATATCAAAAAGTGGGCGTAAAAAATAAGGGGGACTGATTATGCCTGTAATCTATTATCTGGAAAGCCGAGCCAACAAGAAAGGAGAACATCCCATCCGCCTGTCGGCTATTGTGAAGGGAGCAAGGATTCAATCAACCGCCGGTTTCAGCATCAGCGATGAAGTCTGGGACAAAGACAAAATGCGCGTCAAACCGCATCAGACCAACTCCAAGAAACAAACCTCCGCATTCATCAACCGTTATCTCAGCGGCATTGAAGGCGCAGTCCTCGAATTTGAGAACACCTGCCGTGTACGCCCATCAGTTGATAAGCTCAAGGGAATCATTAACAGCTATAATCCTGATGCCACACCGGAAGATGTTGACTTTCGATGAGAACGGCGAACCGATTGACACCACGCCCAAGCGTCCATCCGCTATCCAGTATTTCGACGAGTTCCGCCGCGAACAAAGCATCTAGAATCAGTGGACTTCCGGCACTATGGAATGCTGGGCAGCATTCCGCAAGCACCTCCTCGCAGTGGCGAAGGGCAATTCTTTCGACTTTTTCAACGATGACGGCATAAATGCCTTCGTCCGCTATCTCCGCGTCCACGCCAAAATGGAAGAAAAAACCGTACAGAAACACTACCTCAACCTGCGCTGGTTCCTCAACTGGGCAATCAGAAAAGGCTATGCCGCTAACCGGGAGATAGGACTGGTTCAACCGAAGTTCAAGGTGATCGAGAAGCCAGTCATTTTCCTGACAAAGGATGAACTGATGAAAGTGTATAGATATGAAATCCCCGCCAACGGCACTAAAGTAAAACTGCATAATTACAAGGGTGACGAATATGAAAAGGTAGTCCACGATGCCACGGCACTTGCCAAAACCAGAGATATGTTCTGCTTTTGCGCGTTCACCAGTCTTCGCTATTCTGATATGGCTGCGCTCAAACGCACCGACATTAGCGGAGATTATATCTATGTCACCACTCAGAAAACCAATGACCGCCTCCCTATCAACCTCAATTCATTCGCGAAAGAGATTCTTGACAAGTATAAAGATTGCAGATTTCCGAACGGAACAGCTCTCCCAGTGATTTCCAACCAGAAGATGAACGATTATTTGAAAGACATCTGTGAATTGTGCGAGATCAACGACCCGATAACCAGAGTGTGTTTCCGGGCAGGTCAGAGAGAAGAAACCACCCAGGCAAAATACGAACTTATCGGGACACACGCCGGACGGCGCACCTTCATCTGTTTTGCTCTGTCATCCGGCATTCCTCCGCAGGTCGTGATGAAATGGACCGGACATTGCGACTACAAGGCGATGAAACCGTATATTGACATCGCGGAGAAGGTGAAAGCGGAACAGATGGCGATTTTCGAGAACGGACTGAATGGATAAATTGTAGCATCGCGAGAAAAATCATAAATTTGCCTTTATTATGGAATTGTACTCATATATCCGCAACCTCTGCGACAAGGGCGAAAACACCGAGGTCGAATTCAAAAGTGCGCTCGGAGGCTTTCCGGGCAGTTTCTGGGAGACATACTCCGCCTTCGGCAACACCGAGGGCGGCATCATTGTCCTCGGCATCAAGGAGAAGAACCACAAGTTCACTCTGGATCATCTGACAACAGAACAGGTGGCGAAATACAAGAAGCAGTACTGGGATGATGTTCATAACAAGAGCAAAGTCAATATCTGCCTGACTATGGATGAGGATGTATCTGAAGAAGATTTCGAAGGCTCCGCTATCCTTGTCATCAGAATTCCTCGTGCCATATATTCCAAGAGGCCAATATACTTGACTCAAAATCCGTTCGGACACACATACGTTCGTCGTCACGAAGGCGACTATCTGATTGATGACGATGAAGTCCGGAGGATGTTTGCCGACTCCAACATCAAAGACTATCCGCTTGATGCCAAGGCTTTCTCGCATTTTACTCTTGAAAAGGATTTTGATGACACGACGATTCGCCAGTACAGGCAGCTTTATAACAACCGCCACGAAGGACATCCTTGGACGGAACTTTCCGACCTTGAATTCTTCAAGAAGATTGGGGGCTATGTGTCAAATTCAGAGACAGGCGAGAAAGGATTCACCTTGGCGGCAGTGCTGATGTTTGGTCTTGAAGAAACAATACTCAGCGTCCTGCCGCATTACTACGTGGATTTTCGGGAGAAACTCAGCAATGACCCCGATATCCGTTGGACGGACAGAATTCATCCCGACGGCAACTGGGTGGCAAATCTTTACCAGTTCCATCGTCGCGTGTATATGAAGATGGCGCAGTCTCTTCCTGTTCCATTCAAACTTGAAGGGTTAAAC
>CAVHKR010000070.1:0-7431 GCA_963636615.1 Acutalibacteraceae bacterium
AATAATCTTTAATGTGCCGGATTAGAGATTTTATTTTTGTAAATTTGCGCTAACCTAACAGGCTGTCTAAGCCATTTCTACATTCTTTTACATGCTTGAGATTGGCTACATATTGAGACAGTTTATGAAATTATCTTATAACTTATTAATTATGAACAGAGCAATTATGGCTATGGCAGCATCACTTCTTCTTTCTGGATGCAACAATGAGGATTCTCTATCCTACAGAGATTATTACAACAGCGCAGTTAAGGAACTCTCCTCTGCAGAGTATTGCGGCAGGAGCAACTACAACAACGGAGACATAAAAGCGGCCAAGTTTATAATAGAACAGCTTAAAGCATCTGGCATTGCGCCAATGTACAGGCAGTCAGACACAGAAACGGTTGCCCGTCCAAGTTTCAAAAGTGAAGTTAAACCCGGAGATTGGGGCAGATGGGAGGAGAAAGATTCTACCTACAAGCCTTATCTGCAGAATTTTACCTTTCCGCTCAATGTCATGAGGGGGCAGATGAGTGTCTCTGTAGATGGCAAACTGCTGACGCCAACGGTAGATTACATTGTAAAGGAGTTCTCCCCAACCTGTAAGGGTGAGTATGCAGTTGCAACCTTAGACTCTGCATACTACCGGAACCCTGAATTATTTATCGGGAAGATGAACAGCGGTGAATTTAAAGACTCCTTTGTTGTATTAGACTGGAAACTTTTCCTCAAAAATGAGCTTTACGATACCCCTTTTGATGTTTACAAACAATGTATTGCCTCTCTGAACAGGGTTGGCGGCATTATTCTTAAACAGCAGGAGCAGTTCCCTTATTTTAAGGCACGCAGCCACTATAACTCCAATATGCCGGTACTAATGGTAAACGGAAATTTCCCTACCAATGCCCAAAGGATAGCGATAGATATAGAGAGCAGGATGATTGAGAAGCACGATGCCCACAACATAGTTGCCTACCTGCCGGGCAAATCCGATTCCGAGACCTGCATTACCTTTGCAGCTCATTACGACCATCTCGGGCTTATGGGGGCAGAGAATGTTTTTCCGGGAGCAAATGACAACGCGTCGGGGGTGGCTATGCTTTTGGCTCTTGCCAAATACTACTCCGCCAATACTCCTTACAACAACATTCAGTTTATGTTTCTCGATGCCGAGGAGACCAACCTTCTTGGAGCTTTTTACTATACAGAGAACCCTTACGAGCCGCTTTCAAGGATAAAATATTGGATAGAGCCGGATATGATTGGGGATAACGGAGACGAGCTGATATGCGAAATATCGGAAGAGGGGGCATTGGGATTGGAGCTTCTGAGAAATCTGAACAGCAAGATGGAAACTCCTTTTAAAGAGATTCGTTGCAATGATCTTACAGACAACAGTGACCATTACCCCTTTGCGCTAAAGCATGTTCCTGCCATCTACCTCTCTGTACAAGGGGATATGTACCGGTATTATCATACCCCAAGGGATACCTACGAACATACCTCAGATGCCAATTTTGAGAGGTTGTTCAATCTGTTGCTACAGTTCGAAAAGCAATTGTAATAAAGAGAAGTTGTCTAAAAAGGCCTGCGTTATGCTTGCTTCACAAATCTGCATTTTCGGAAGTAAACTCCGCTTTGTTCAGCGTTGCAGCCCAAAAACTCCACCTTTATACAACTTCTTATAAAAGATACTTCATAATGAAAGAGAGGATGACTCCTTGTTGGTCATCCTCTCTTCATTATTGTTAAGAAGCCAATTATTCATTAACCTTTTTCTCTCTGCGATCTCTTCTTTCTCTACGGTCTCTTCCACCACCTCTGCGGTCATTTCTGCCGGCATTCCTGTTCTGGCTACCTGCAGCAGAATTGGCTGCTATACCTACATTTGGAGAGAGATCTCTCTTACCGTAAACCTCGCCATTGCAAACCCATACCTTAATACCAAGTACACCTACTTTGGTATGAGCCTCTGCCAAAGCATAGTCTATATCTGCACGGAAAGTATGAAGAGGTGTACGACCCTCTTTGTAAAGCTCTGCACGAGCCATCTCGGCACCGCCAAGACGACCGCTTATAAGAACCTTTATACCCTCTGCGCCCATTCTCATGGTAGACATAATAGCCATCTTAATGGCTCTTCTGTATGAAACCCTGCCCTCAACCTGTCTGGCAATATTGTTTGCTATAATATTGGCATCAACTTCTGGTCTTTTAACCTCAAAGATGTTAATCTGAACCTCTTTGTTAGAGATCTTCTTCAACTCCTCCTTTAGTTTGTCTACCTCCTGACCTGCCTTGCCAATGATAACACCCGGACGGGCAGTATGAATAGTTACGGTAATCAGCTTAAGCGTTCTCTCTATTACAATCTTAGAAAGGCTTGCTTTAGCCAAACGCGCATTAAGATAGTTACGTATCTTTGTATCTTCTACAATCTTACCGGCATAGTCTGTTCCACCGTACCAGTTGGAGTCCCAGCCACGGATTATACCAAGTCTGTTGCTTATCGGATTAGTTTTCTGTCCCATTATTTAGCCTCCTCCTGTTTAACTGTTACAGCTTCTTTTTTATCTAATACTATAGTTACGTGGTTAGAACGTTTTCTTATTCTAGCAGCTCTACCCTGAGGTGCAGTTCTTATTCTCTTTAGAGTTCTGCCTTCACCTACCATGATAGTCTTAACTATAACATTTCCATTTTCAAGGTCCTTTCTGCCATCCTCATTTTTAGCCTCCCAGTTAGCAATTGCTGACTTAACTAATTTTTCAAGACGTACAGAAGCCTCTTTCTTTGAATATTTAAGTATATCCAAAGCACGGTTAACCTCAACACCTCTTATGATGTCAGCTACAAGGCGCATCTTACGAGGAGAGGTTGGAACGTCATTCAGCTTTGCAATAGCTGTCTTTTGTTTTATCTCTTTTTGCCTATCGGCCATTAATCTTTTACGAGCTCCCATTTTACTGTAATCTGTGTTTCATTAATTATTTACGATTACCCGAATGACCTTTAAAGGTTCTTGTCGGTGCAAATTCTCCGAGCTTGTGACCTACCATATTCTCTGTAACATATACCGGAATAAACTTATTTCCGTTATGAACGGCTATAGTATGACCAACAAAGTCTGGTGATATCATACTGGCTCTGGACCAGGTTTTAATTACGTCCTTCTTGCCTGATTCGTTCATGGCAAGAACTTTCTTTTCTAGACTACCCTGAATGTAGGGTCCTTTTTTTATTGAACGACTCATAATACTCTATTCAGTTTAATTCCGTTATTTATTCCTTCTTTCGATAATAAACTTCTTAGTAGTCTTCTTAGGATTTCTAGTCTTGTAACCCTTAGCAGGGATACCTTTACGTGAACGTGGATGTCCTCCTGATGCACGGCCTTCACCACCACCCATAGGGTGATCAACAGGGTTCATAACAACACCTCTCACGCGAGGTCTTCTACCTAACCAGCGTTTACGACCGGCTTTCCCATGAGACTCCAAGTTGTGATCTTGGTTAGAGACAACACCAATAGTTGCACGGCATGAAACCAAAACCATTCTGGTCTCACCGGAAGGAAGCCTCAAAATAGCATGCTTGCCCTCCCTTGCTGTCAGAGTTGCATAGCATCCGGCACTTCTTGCCATAGCTGCACCTCTGCCCGGTACAAGTTCAATATTGTGGATGTCTGTTCCAAGAGGAATTTCAGATAGAAACAGAGTATTACCAAGCTCCGGAGCAACTCCATGTCCCGATGCAATTTTTTGTCCTACTTTTATTCCCTTAGGAGCTATTATATAGCGTTTCTCACCATCCTCGTAAACCACAAGAGCAATTCTTGCGCTACGATTAGGATCGTACTCTACTGTCTTTACTGTAGCTGTATATTTATCCTTATCTCTAAGGAAGTCTATAATACGGTACATTCTCTTGTGACCACCGCCAATATAACGCATGGTCATCTTTCCCTTATTGTTACGTCCGCCTGTCTTCTTTATCGGCTCTAGTAACGACTTCTCTGGTACAGTGCAGGTGATCTCATCAAATGCACTTATAACTTTATTTCTCTGTCCGGGTGTAACCGGTTTAAATTTGCGTACTGCCATCTCTTAAATGTTGCTGTAGAAATCAATCTTATCTTCACCGGCCAGGGTTACAAATGCTTTTTTATAATGATTTGTGCGGCCTGACAATAATCCCGCTTTTGTATAGCGGCTCTTACGTTTTCCGTGGTAGTTAACCGTATTTACATCTTTTACGGTAACTCCGTATAGCTGCTCAACCGCATTCTTAATGCTAATCTTGTTTGCAGTGCGGTTTACTAAAAAACCGTAACGATTCAACTTTTCGCCCAGAATCGTCATCTTTTCAGTTACTAAAGGCTTAATTAAAATTTCCATCGTTGCTGGTTTTAACGGTCATTGTTACCCAAGAACATATCCTGTACCCCATCTACAAGGACAACACTGTACGCATTAAGGATATCGTATGTGTTAATCTGATTTGCAGGGATAACCTTTACATTCTCAAGGTTACGTGACGATAAGTAAATATTGTTTGAAGTCTGTGGAAGCACAAAAAGAACTCTTCTGGAATTTGCTTTAAGATTATCAAGAATCTTAATAAAGTTCTTTGTCTTAGGGCCTTCCATAGTAAATGGCTCAACAATAGTGATAACGTTCTCTTTAGCTTTGTATGAAAGAGCCGAGAAACGGGCAAGTTGTTTGAGCTTTTTGTTTAATTTAAAGCTGTAATCTCTTGGTTGAGGGCCAAAAACACGTCCTCCGCCAACAAATGTATTAGCTTTGATACTTCCATGACGCGCACCGCCCGAACCTTTCTGTCTTACAATCTTCTTTGTACTGTAAGCAACTTCCCATCTCTCTTTGGTTTTGTGGGTTCCCTGGCGCTGGTTAGCAAGATACTGCTTTACGTCTAAGTAGATAGCATGGTCATTTGGCTCTATTCCAAAGACTGCATCATTAAGAGTCACCTTTTTACCAGACTCTGTTCCGTCAATTTTTAATACTGATAATTCCATAGACGCTTATTCCTCCACAATTACATAAGAACCTTTAGCACCCGGAATAGAACCCTTAACAAGGATTAAGTTATTCTCAGGAATCACTTTAATGACTTTAAGGTTCAGAATTTTAACTCTGTCGCCACCCATACGGCCGGCCAATCTCTTACCTTTGAATACCCTTGAAGGCCATGAAGAGGCACCCATTGAACCCGGAGCACGAAGTCTGTCATCCTGACCATGTGTAGCTCCGCCTACACCTCCAAAACCATGACGTTTAACAACGCCCTGGAATCCTTTACCTTTAGATATACCGGTAACATCTACCCAGGTATCATCTGCAAAAACATCTGACACTGAGATTGAATCACCTAACTGCAACTCCTTGTTGAAGTCGCATGCAAACTCTACGAGTTTACGCTTAGGAGTGGTATTTGCCTTTTTAAAGTGTCCCATGAGAGGGGCGCTGGTGTGTTTTTCTTTTTTCTCGTCATAGGCAAGCTGTACAGCGGCATAACCATCTTTTTCTTCTGTACGAATTTGCGTAACAACACACGGACCAGCTTCGATAACGGTACAAGGTATATTCTTACCGTCTGCACCGAAAACGGATGTCATTCCGATTTTTTTTCCAATTAATCCTGACATTGGTTTTATTAACTGTATTTGTTTAACATAACTGCATTGCCCCTTGTAGAGCCAATTCATATATTCTTGGAATACAAGTGGTTACAGCTCCTCGCACACTTTGCGGGGCTGCAAAGGTACAAATAATCTTCTTGCAAACAAATTTTTTAACAGATTTTTTACTATAAATCACTCACTTACAACACTACAAAACCTGGCATCCCAAAGTTTACTATACTTACTTCACTAAATGTAAACTATGAGGTGCCCGGCAAGTATAACACGGCAATTGCCTTTTTAGACAACTTATTACTCCATATAAGAGGAGTTATCCCAACAGTGAGTACACAACTTGCATTTAGGAAGGCCTATTGCCTCTACAAGATCATCTAACCTCTGGAATTTAAGAGATGTAAGCTGCAGGTGCTTACGCATGAGATCTACCATCTCCTGATATTTGGGAGAATCAGGGTCTGTGTACTGCTGCAGTATCTCCTCCGTAAGATTTTCCGTGCCCTCCATATCCCTTATTATGCGTCTGGTGTATAGATCGTATGTACTTCTCGATGTTGAGAAGTTAAGGAATCTGCAAGGATAAACCAATGGCGGACATGCTATTCTCATATGTATCTCCCTTACTCCGGCATCTAACAGCTTTATCACATTGTCTTTCAGCTGTGTCCCCCTAACAATACTGTCATCCATAAAGACAATCTTCTGCCCTTTTGTAAAGGCTTCGTTGGGGAGCAGCTTCATCTTGGCTACCAAATCTCTCATCTTCTGGTTCTGGGGCATAAAGCTCCTTGGCCATGTTGGAGTATATTTCACAAACGGTCTTTTATACGGTATCCCTTTTTCATTTGAATAACCCACGGCATGCCCCACTCCGGAATCGGGAATACCGGCAGCAAAATCTGCCTCAGTATCATCATCCCTCCGTGCCATTGCCGCACCGCACCTGTATCGGGAAGCCTCTACATTTATCCCCTCATACCATGCAGAAGGATACCCGTAATAAACCCACAGGAAAGAGCAGACCTGCATACGCTCCTGCGGCGGTGCAACTACACGCACACCATCTGCACTCAACTGCACAATCTCGCCCGGACCAAGATCTCTGACCAGGTCATAACCGAGATTTGCAAAGCTAGAACTCTCAGAAGCACATATATACCCTTTGTCATTTTTCCCTATAACTATTGGTGTACGCCCAAACCTATCTCGCGCAGCATAGATAGCATGGTCTGTAAGGACAAGCAGAGAGCATGAACCTTTTACTTTCTGCTGTACCAGCTCTATCCCCTCCCTTATGTTTCCGGCCAAGCCTATGATGGTTGCAACCAGCTCTGTAGCATTTATTTCAGAATCAGACAGCTCTGCAAAATGATGCCCTTTGTCTAACAGCTCCTTTGCCAATTCCTCTATATTATCTACCCTACTCACAGTCACTACCGAAAAACGGCCGAATTTTGATGTTATGGTTATAGGTTGCGATTCGCAATCTGAAATAACGCCCATTCCCATTGTGGCGCCGTCAAACTTGGGAAGCTCCTCTTCGAATTTGTTTCTGAAGTAGCCATTCTCCAAAGAGTGAATAGCCCTCACAAACTTCCCGTTAAGATAAAATGCCATACCGGCACGTTTAGTCCCCAAATGAGAGTGGTAATCTGTTCCATAAAACACGTCATTTACGCATTCATTACGTGAGACACATCCAAAAAAACCAGACATAAGAATAAAATTTAGAGGTAAGACTTTTATTACGCTCGCAAAGATAGAGAAACCTTTACACTATACAGTTA
>CAVHKR010000071.1:0-7419 GCA_963636615.1 Acutalibacteraceae bacterium
AAGATGGTATGCTACGGCCGGAATATTCAGAATATGATAAATGTCATTGCGGAGAGGGAGGATGATGAACTTAAAACAGCAATGATAAAGACATTAGCCTCTTATATGAAACAGCAATATCTTATATGGAACAAAGATTCTGTATCTGAAGAGACCATCTTTAACGATATATACAGGCTATCTGACAACAGAATCACTGTTCCGGAGGAGATACATATTGGCATGGGAATGAACGAGGGCAGCACATACAAGAGAAATGTTGCGCAAAGTACAGGTACTCAGATGAGAAGTAGTAGCTTCCGTTCAAATAAGGGAAAGGGAAACAATAACCAGAAAAGGTGGAAACAGAGGAATAGCGGCAAATAATCTATAAGCTTACAGAAATGGCCAAAAAGGATAAATCCGGAAAAAAACCTGACATAGAGGATACAAAGCAGAGGCGATTGGTAGAGAAAGCAGAGCTTTCTGCCCCTAAGAGAAAGGACAGTATCTACCTTGTATGCGGACTTTTGTCTTTCATCATTGCTTCAGTTACAATAATATCGCTTATCTCATATCTGCATTCATGGATTTCGGACCAGAGTGTAATAGCTTCCAAGAACTATCTTGCCTCAGATGCAGAGATTGCCAACAAGGGAGGAAAACTTGGTCTTGCTCTTGCCCATTTCTTGGTAGACAGGGTATTTGGGCTTGGCGCATTTATCATTCCGTTCTTTTTCTTTGGGTTGTCTGCTTTTTGCCTTAAAATTAAAAAGATAAGATTGGTCAGATTTACATTCCTGTCTCTTTTTGGCTGTATTATACTCTCACTTACCTGCTCATACATATTTTTATTGCTGCGTCACACCCTGTTTTACGGAGGGGCAGGCGGATCGTACGGATACTATGTTATTAAATGGGCGAATTCTATGTTTGGGGTATTTGGAACAGGAGGTCTGTTGCTGCTATTGATTGTGATATGGATTATTTTTGTAGACAACAGAGTGGTAACACGCTTTAACAATTGGATAGAACGTGTAACGGCTCCAAGACCAAAGAGTGAGAAAAAGAAGAGGAGGAAAAAGGCGGATATGGAGGAAGCGGTAGCAGAGGAGTCTGTAGCAGCAGATTTTACAAGTGCAGATACAGATACAACTGAGAGAAAGGAGGATATAGCATCCGGCATCAATAGAGAGGAGATCTACGCAGAGCAGTATGAGGCTGGCATTGATAGGGAAGAGGGGGCTGTTGAAGAGGATGTAGAGGATGTCAATGATGCAGAAGGGGAGAATATCCCAAAATTAGAGGTACTTTCTGCTCCTGAGCCTATGCCGGCAGATGATATGGACTTTGAAAATGTTGAGAGTGAGCATAAATCGGAAGATATTACAGAGGAGGGGACAACAGATTGTAATGCTGCTGATGAAGAGGAGGGTTTTGAGGATGCATACACTCTGGAGCAGCTGCAGACACTGTTTGACCCAAGGTTAGAACTTCCTGATTACCAAGCCCCCTCTCTCTCTCTATTGGAGACCTACAGGGATAAATGGTATGAGGTATCTCCTGAGGAGTTGGAGAAAAATAACAGGCAGATTGTAAAGACACTCTCTAACTACAAGATAGGTGTCTCTAAAATATCGGCTCGGATAGGGCCTACTGTAACGCTTTACGAGATTGTACCTGCTCCCGGTGTACGAGTTGCACAGATTAAGAGGTTGGAGGAGGATATTCAGTTGTCTCTTGCGGCAAAAGGGGTGCGTGTTGTAACGCTTAAAGGCACTAATGCCATTGGAATAGAGGTTGCCAATGAGAAGCCGAGCACTGTTTCTATGCTATCTGTCTTGGACGATGCCAAGTTTAAGGCAGCTGAGTATGATCTGCCTGTGGCATTAGGCAAGACAATCACCAATGAGGTAATGCACTTTGACCTGGCCAAAATGCCCCACTTACTTGTGGCCGGAGCAACAGGACAGGGTAAGTCAGTTGGGCTTAATGCTATCCTTGCCTCTCTGCTCTACAGGAAACATCCAAGCGAACTTAAATTAGTGCTTGTAGACCCAAAGAAGGTAGAGCTGTCTCTTTATTCTAAATTGGAGAAGCATTTTTTGGCTCAGCTTCCCGATGCCGATGAACCGGTTATAACAGATACTCAAAAGGTTATATACACTCTAAAATCTCTCTGTATAGAGATGGATTCCAGATATGACCTGCTTAAGATGGCTCATGTAAGGAATGTTAAGGAGTATAACGAAAAATTTTTGCAGAGAAGGCTTAATCCGCTTAAAGGACATAAGTTCATGCCGTACATTGTGGTTGTAATAGATGAATTTGCAGATCTGCTAATGACAGCAGGAAAGGAGATTGAGGAGCCTATTGCACGTCTTGCGCAGCTTGCCAGAGCCATTGGTATTCACTTGGTCATAGCAACACAGAGACCTACCACAACAGTAATTACGGGTAACATAAAAGCCAACTTCCCAGCTCGTATGGCATTTATGGTACGTTCAAGTATAGATTCGAGAACAATTCTCGATGAGACCGGAGCCAACCAGCTTATAGGCCGCGGAGATATGCTTATCTCAACCGGTGGAGACCTTACGCGAGTACAGTGCGCCTTTATAGACACCAAGGAGGTTGAAAGGGTAGTGGACTCCATAGCATCTCAGCGAGGCTACTCAACACCATTCTACCTGCCTGAGTATACAGGAGAGGAGAAAGAGGAGGGTGGAGGAGTAGGAGAGGTAGACCTTAACAGGAGGGATCCTCTCTTTGAAGATGCTGCCAAGTTGGTTGTAATGCATCAGCAGGGTTCAACATCGCTTATACAGCGTAAGATGAATCTTGGCTATAACAGGGCCGGCAGAATAATGGATCAGTTGGAGGTAGCCGGTATTGTAGGGCCTTTTGAGGGGAGTAAGGCGAGGCAGGTATTGGTTGGAGATCTGTCTGAACTGGATTTAAGATTATCATCTATAAGAGATATTTACGGAGGCTAATGATATGAAACGATTTATTCTCTTTTGCATTTTGATGGCGGCTGCATCTGTTGCAAAGGTATATGCTCAGAATGTAAAGAGTGTAGCAGATGAGTTTATGGCCGGTTCGGAGACAGAGTTTTTCTGTTCTATTGTGGGGAATGAGAATAGGAGTGTTTCTTTTGATGTGTCCGGGAGGGCAAAGTTGCTTGGCTCATGTTATAAGATAGTAACAGATGAGGGGCTTGTACTGATATCAGACGGTGCATCTATATGGATGGTTAACAATGATACCAAGGAGGCTGTTGTCACCTCTTTAGATGATGATAACGGAGATTATGGAGATTTGACCAACCCGTTTGCCCTTCTCTCCAATCCGCAGGGCAATCTGAAATTCTCCTTTAAAGGAACAGCTCCGGGTGGCAATTCAAATATTCCTGCGGAGATTAGAATTACCGGATTTAAAGCAGGACAGCCCAAGGAGATAGTGATAAAGATTAGGAAGTTCTCCAAGGCCAATCTTAATAGAGCGGATTTTGTTTTCAACAAGAAAGACTATCCCGGCACAGAGATTACAGATTTAAGATAAAAATATGGTGGCTGGGATTTGTCCCAGCCACCATGTTTTTATTTAGCTTTATTGTTAATAAATAGCTTTGTCCTGTATCTCGGTCGACCCTGCATAAACTCCACTCTCAAGTTTTTTCCTAATCTCCTCAAAAGCATTAAGAGTGTACTCAACATGCACCATCTCGTGCATGGCTGTTGGGATAAGCCTGTACATGATAACACCCTTTGGAACAACCGGATATACTACAACAGAGCAGAAGATCTTGTATGTCTCTCTCAAGTCTACGAGGATGTTTGTTGCCTCGGCAAGACTTCCTTTTAGGAATACAGGGGTGATGCACGCCTCTGCAACGCCAATGTCAAAACCTCTCGTTCTAAGGCCGTCCTGAAGAGCTCTTGTAATGGTAAACAGTTTCTTACGTCTTGCGTCCCCTTTTCTTATCATGTCTAATCTCTTTAGGCAACCCTCAACAAGAGGCATCGGGAGGGATTTGGCATATATCTGAGAACGAAGATTATATCTTAGGTAGTTGATAATCTCTTTAGGGCCTGATATGAATCCTCCAATGGCTGCCATTGATTTTGCAAATGCTCCAAAGTAGAGGTCTACCTCATCCATCACATTGTAATGCTCTGATGTGCCTCTTCCGTTAGGTCCCATAACGCCAAAACCGTGGGCGTCATCTATGAGTATCCTAAAGTTGTATTTCTCTTTTAGCTTGACAATGAGGTCCAAGCGTCCAAGTCCACCAGTCATGCCGTAAACCCCCTCTGTAATCAGAAGAATGCCGCCTCCGGTCTCCTCCGTAATCTTGGTTGCTCTCTGCAATGCCTTTTCGCAACGTTCAAGGTCGTTGTGAGGGTAGACGATTCTTCTGCCCATGTGCAGACGTACTCCATCCATAATACAGGCGTGAGCCTCGGAATCGTACACAATGACATCGTGTCTTGTTACAAGTGCATCTATGGTAGAGATCATTCCCTGATAGCCAAAATTGAACAGATATGCATCCTCCTTCTTCTCAAACTCTGCCAGTTCTCTCTCCAACTGCTCGTGCAATGAGGTGTGCCCGCTCATCATACGTGCCCCCATAGGGTATGCAAGGCCCCATTTTGCTGCAGCTTCCGCATCAACCTTTCTCACTTCGGGGTCATTGGCAAGGCCAAGGTAGTTGTTAAAGGTCCAGGCAAGAACCTTCTGTCCGTTAAATGTCATGTACGGGGCAATCTCTCCTTCAAGTTTTGGAAACATGAAATAGCCGTGAGCTTTTTTTCTGTATTGTCCAAGAGGACCGCCCTCATCCAATCTGATTCTTTCAAATATATCCATTGTATAATAACTGTTTAATTGGTTTCTAATTTAGCTATTCAGAGAGGTTTACGCATCTATATTGGCATATTTTGCATGTGCCTCAATAAACTCCCTCCTTGGTGGAACATCATCACCCATAAGCATAGAGAAGATTCTGTCTGCCTCCGCAGCATTTTCAATGGTTACCTGTCTTAACAGCCTGTGCTGCGGAGACATGGTTGTTTCCCAAAGCTGCTCTGCATTCATCTCTCCAAGACCTTTGTAACGCTGTATGTGTATCCCCTTGTCACTGCCTCCGCCAAGCTGTTCAACAATCTGTCTGCGCTCCTCGTCTGTCCAGCAATACTGCTCGCTCTTCCCCTTTTTTATAAGGTACAAAGGAGGCGTTGCGCAGTAGACATGTCCCTCTTTTATAAGATCTATCATGTGCCTAAAGAAGAAGGTTAGGATAAGGGTTGTAATATGGCTTCCGTCTACATCGGCATCGGTCATTATAATAACCTTATGGTATCTTAACTTGCTGAGGTTTAAAGCTTTGCTATCTTCTTCGGTTCCAACTGTAACGCCAAGTGCGGTGTATATGTTCCTAATCTGCTCGCTCTCGAATATCTTGTGCTCCATAGCTTTTTCCACATTGAGAATCTTACCCCTTAGCGGAAGGATGGCCTGAAAAGCCCTGTCTCGGCCTGTTTTGGCTGTTCCGCCTGCCGAATCTCCCTCAACAAGAAAAATTTCGCATTTCTCAGGGTCACGGTCTGAGCAGTCTGCCAGTTTGCCAGGTAATCCGCTTCCCGACATAACTGTTTTTCTCTGTACCAATTCCCTTGCCTTTCTTGCCGCATGACGTGCGGTTGCTGCCAGAATAACTTTATCAATGATGGCTTTGGCATCCTTTGGATTCTCCTCCAAGTAGTTTTCAAGAGCTGAGGATGTAGCCTGGCTTACCGCAGCCATCACTTCGCTGTTTCCAAGTTTGGTCTTGGTCTGTCCCTCAAACTGAGGCTCGGCAACCTTTACGGAGATAACGGCTGTAAGCCCCTCTCTAAAGTCCGATGCATCTATGTCAAACTTCAGCTTTGCAAGCATGCCGTTCTTCTCTGCATAGTTCTTTAGGGTGGTTGTAAGGCCTCTTCTAAATCCGCTTAGATGGGTACCACCCTCAATAGTGTTTATGTTATTTACGTATGAGTGGATATTCTCGTTAAAGCCGGTATTGTACTGCATTGCAATCTCAACCGGAATGCCGCCCTTGTCTGTCTCGAGGTAGATAGGTTTCTCTGTAAGTTTCTCCCTTGTGCCATCGAGATAATCTACAAACTCCCGTAAACCAAGTTCAGAATGGAACGTCTCCTCCTTTACGACCTCTACAGTCTTGCCATCTTCGTTGGTCTCTACCTCACGGGTATCTCTTATTATCAGCTTAACATTCTTGTTAAGGTAAGCCAGTTCCCTAAGCCTTGTGGCAAGTATATCGTATGAGTACTCGGTTCCTTGTGTAAAGATTTCCGGATCCGGCTTAAAGGTGATTATTGTTCCGGTAAGGGAAGTGTGACCCACTTCCCTTACGGAGTAGAGCGGAATACCTCTTTCATACTCCTGCTTGAATATCTTTCCCTCTCTGTGAATCTCTGCTGTAAGGTGTGTGGAGAGGGCATTTACGCAGGATACTCCTACGCCGTGCAATCCTCCCGACACCTTGTAGCTGTCTTTGCTGAATTTGCCACCGGCATGAAGAACGGTAAGTACAACCTCAAGGGCACTTTTTCCCTCCTTCTCATGCATTCCTGTTGGAATGCCTCGTCCGTTATCTCTTACCGTGATTGAATTGTCCTTG
Organism: Acutalibacteraceae bacterium; assembly: GCA_963636615.1. GTDB lineage: Bacteria > Bacteroidota > Bacteroidia > Bacteroidales > UBA932 > Egerieousia. Next base: position 6,671 of record CAVHKR010000071.1, read on the forward strand.
TTTATGGTAACTTCAATATCTGTACAATAACCTGCAAGCGCTTCATCAATAGAGTTGTCTACAACCTCATATACAAGGTGGTGCAGACCTCTGCTCCCTACGTCTCCAATATACATTGACGGACGTTTCCTAACGGCCTCCAACCCCTCCAATACCTGAATACTATCTGCCGAATAACTGCTGTTTGCGGCTACTTTTTCATTCTCTGTTTCGCTCATTGTATGCTAAGTTTTATAACTCGCAAAGGTAACATTTTCCGTTAAAAGAAACAAAGCCATTTTTAAGCCATCATTAAGCATAAAATCCAAAGCCGGATTTTGTCGTATAAATCGTATCTTTGTAGTTAATTTTAGTTTGAAGTAATATGGCACAAGGAATATATAATTTAGGCTTTATCTCTGATTCTGAGATATACGAGCATATCAAAAAGACGGTTTTGCAATATGAAACCGTTATAGATTTGAAGGAGTTTAACAAGAATCTAGTAGACCCTATTAAACTTACCTTCGATTCAAAGGTTTATGGTAAGACCTTTGAAGAAATAATAGAATCAGAATGTATTAGACAGATAGATAAAGCTAACACTAATCATATAGGTTACTTTCACCAGAATCTGTTTAATTATGCTGGTAATGGTTGGTATGTACCAGCTAAGGGTTTTGATGTAGTGAATGACCAGAGGAAGATTTATGTAGAAATGAAGAATAAGCATAATACGATGAATTCTTCTTCTTCACAAGCTACATATA
>CAVHKR010000072.1:0-7412 GCA_963636615.1 Acutalibacteraceae bacterium
CAGATTAAGAAAAAAATAAGGCTGAGGATTATGGATATATGATTTTAGGTATATCTTTGCAGCAAATTAATGTTGTAAACAGATTAGATAACAGGATAATATGCCTAATAGATTCAACCTTATTTTTTCGGAAGTCAAAGCCTACTTTCTAATTACTTGTGGATTATTGTGCTATGTTTTGGGATGGGATGTCTTTCTTATTCCAAACAATATGGTTGGCGGTGGCGTAACAGGTATTTCCGCAGTGTTGTTTTATGCTTTTGGGATAAATGTAAGTATCTCGTTCTTTGTAATTAACACAATATTGTTGTTAATAGCATTAAAGGTTCTTGGAAAAGGCTTCGGTGTAAAGACAGTATATGCAATCATGATAACATCTGTCTTTTTGGAGTTCGTCCCAAAGTTTATCTCTCCATCGTTTATAGAGGAGTTTGCAATGTCTAACGGCAAGTTGCTTTGCGGAATCTTTGGCGGTGTAATGAGCGGATTGGGGATTGGTATCTGTTTCTCGCAAGGGGGAAGTACGGGCGGTACAGATATAATTGCCCTTATGATAAACAAGTACAAGAACATATCACCCGGCAGGCTGATTCTCTCTATGGATATCTTTATCATAGCCTCTTCACTGCTTATCCCGGCAAAGGAGGTGTTCGATTCTGTAACAGGCCAGATGGTACTCGAGAACTGGGGACAGAGATTGGCTACTGTTTTATATGGATATATCCTTATAGCATCATGCAGCTACACGGTTGATCTGTTCCTTGCCGGCACAAAGCAGAGCTCTCAGGTCTTTATATTTTCAAAGAAATATCCGGAGATAGCAGACAGGATAGTATCTGATCTTCACAGGGGTGTTACGCTGTTAGATGGAACCGGCTGGTATACAAAGGAACCTCATAAGGTAATATTGGTCATTACAAGAAAACCGGAGATGAGCTTGCTGTACAAACTTATAAAGGAGGTAGATAAAGATGCGTTTATCTCTGTTGGCAGTGTGATGGGGGTTTATGGTAAGGGGTTCGATGAGATAAAAAAATAGTCTGGTTGTATATTATAGGGGCTGAAAACAGTATATATATTGCATTTATTTCGATTTTACCACATAAATTGTTTTATTTCTGATTTGCAAATCGATTTAGACTAAGTTGTTCGTAAGTTTGGTTTAACAAAAATTTATACTATGAACAACTTAACTATGTTAACTGACAGTTGCGTTGCAGATTCAACCTGCGGAGTCTACTTGCCGGTACGTCGTATAACATTAGCCGGTGAGCAAGTAATAGATTTTGAACTTCTTAATAGGATAGTGATCCTGTTTGACAAAGAAAAGCCGCACAGGTCCTCTTGTGTGGATATACGGAGGGTGGCCTCTATGGCATTGTCTAATAAATCGTACACCTCTGCCGTGATTAATACCTGCTTTAATACAAATTTTAACAGGTTCGTAAATTTCTATAGAGTAAGGGATGCCGTATATCATATTGTAAATAAAGACAATACACCTATCACTTTATTGTGTGAGGATATTGGGTTCAAATCTTTTTCTGCCTTTTCCGATGCGTTTAAAAGGTTTACTGGCGGATATACCCCATATAAATGGCAGCAGAATATGATTATGACAAAAGCCCCTAAGGATAATGAAAATGAAAAAATAGGAGGAGGGTTATGATACAGTGGTTTAAGAACAGATTCAATAAGGGCAGAGGAAACTATGACAGGCAGGATATCTGTATGTCGGAAGCTTTGGATGCTTCCGGTAGTTCTCTGCATGATTCGGAAGACAGTAATGATTATAGTAAGCTAATGGGAAGCATTCCAACTGCAAAGAGCTATAATACAACGTTGAATATTGTATTTTACCGGTTGGAGGAGGTAATGAAGAAGGAGAAACCGTATTTGGACAGGAATTTTTCTTTGGAGAAACTTGCAAGCAGGGCGGGGACAAACAGAACTTATGCCTCTAATGCCATAAACAACATTGCGGGATATTCTTTTAGCAAGTATGTAAATGGTTACAGATTGGATTATGCGGCAGAGATACTTAATGACTCAGGTACGGAGATTCAGGTAGAAAACCTGTCTGCCTTGTGTGGATATAAAGATATAAGGTCTTTCTTAATTGCACTTTACGACACTAAGGGCGGTGCTTATAAATCGCTAAAAAATAAGTACCTTTGTGGAGGTAGAGTTAAGAAACAGAAATATTATTTATAAAGATGGCAGACGAAAAGATAATTTTTTCAATGAATGGGGTAGGTAAAATCCTGCCTCATAACAATAAAACTATACTTAAAGATATTTACCTTTCATTTTTTTATGGTGCCAAGATTGGCATAATAGGCTTAAACGGTTCCGGTAAGTCTACTCTGATGAAGATAATTGCCGGAATAGAGAAAACTTATGTGGGAGAGGTTGTTTGGGCTCCTGGCTATACTGTGGGTTATTTGGAACAGGAACCGCATCTGGATGACAGCAAGACTGTAAGAGAGGTTGTAGAGGAGGGGGTGCAGGAGGTTGTAGATCTTATGAAGGAGTATGAGGCTGTAAACAACAGGTTTATGGAGCCTATGAGTGATGAGGAGATGACAAAGCTTATTGAGTATCAGGGAGAACTTACAGAGAAAATTGAGCATGCCAATGGTTGGGAGTTGGATTCAAAATTGGAGCGAGCAATGGATGCACTTATGTGTCCGGAGCCTGATGCGTTGGTGAAAAATTTATCGGGAGGAGAGAGGAGAAGGGTTGCTTTGTGCCGGCTACTGCTTAGAGAGCCTGATGTTCTTCTTTTGGATGAGCCTACAAACCATCTTGATACAGAGAGTATTCAGTGGTTAGAGGCACATCTGCAGCAATACAAGGGCACAGTGATAGCTGTAACGCATGACAGGTATTTTTTGGATAATGTTGCCGGATGGATCTTGGAGCTGGATAGGGGAGAGGGGATTCCTTGGAAGGGGAACTACTCGTCGTGGTTAGATCAGAAGACTCACAGATTGGAGCAGGAGGAGAAGCAGGAGAGCAAACGCCGCAAGACTTTGGAGAGGGAGTTGGAGTGGGTGAGAATGGCTCCAAAGGCAAGGCATGCAAAGAGTAAGGCTCGTTTGGGAGCATACGAAAAGATGCTTAATGAGGATGGAAAACAGAAGGAGGAGAAATTGGAGATCTTTATTCCTAACGGCCCAAGGTTAGGTACAAATGTTATAGAGGCTGATCATGTTGAGAAAGGGTTTGGGGATAAAGTCTTGTTTGAGGATCTTAATTTTAAACTGCCTCCGGCCGGCATTGTTGGTGTAATAGGCCCTAACGGAGCAGGTAAGACAACCCTTTTTCGCCTTATAATGGGCCTCGATAAACCAAATAAGGGGGAGTTTAAGGTTGGGGAGACGGTAAAGATAGCGTATGTAGACCAGCAGCATAAGTCTATAGATCCGGATAAAACAGTGTATGAGGTGATTGCTGAAAATTCTGAATTTGTGAAATTAGGAAACAGGGAGGTGAATGCAAGAGCCTATGTTTCGAGATTTAATTTTTCGGGAGCGGATCAGGAGAAGAAATGCGGAATTCTAAGCGGAGGCGAGAGGAATAGGTTGCACCTTGCTTTAACATTAAAGGAGGGGGCTAATGTGCTGCTTCTGGATGAGCCTACCAATGATGTTGATGTAAATACCATACGTGCGTTGGAGGAGGGTCTTGAGAATTTTGCAGGATGTGCCGTTGTAATCTCTCACGATAGGTGGTTTTTAGACAGGATTTGTACTCATATCCTTGCTTTTGAAGGGGATTCAAAGGTCTATTTTTTTGAGGGTTCTTATTCCGAATATGAGGAGAACAAGAAGATGCGTCTTGGCAATGTTGAGCCCAAACGCTTTAAGTACAAAAAGCTCATGGAGTAGGGGTGTCTATACATATTCGGCAAGTTCAAGCCATCGTTCAGACTTTGTGTCTAATTGAGAGATGACTTGTCCTATCCGTACAGATTTTTCATTAAGCTGCTCAGAGGTAAGGACTCCAGAGGAGAGTTCGGCTTCGAGTGCAGCTTTCTCTTTTTCTAATATGTCTATCTCTGCTCCGAGTGTTTCGTATTCGCGTTGTTCTTTGTATGAGAGCTTCTTTTTAGGCTTGTCGGCTACAGTACAAGGTTTGTTTAATGCTGTTTTACGTGCTTCAGCCTCCTTTTGTTCTTTTTCAGCACGTTGTTTCTCCTGCTCTTTGTCTTTAATATATTGTCTGTATCCCGAATACTGCCCTATAAAATCTTTAACAATGCCGTCTCCTTCAAAGATAAAGAGGTGGTCTGCTATCTTGTCCATAAAGTACCTGTCGTGAGATACGATTATAACGGAACCTTTAAAGTTAATAAGGTACTCCTCCAGAACGTTTAATGTTAGAATATCAAGGTCGTTTGTAGGCTCATCCAATACAAGAAGATTAGGATTTTTCATTAAGACCGTACAGAGATAAAGCCGTCTCCTCTCGCCACCGCTGAGCTTTTCTATTTTTGTATAGTGGGTTGAGGGAGGAAATAGAAAGTAGTTAAGGAATGTTGCAACGGAGGCTTGTTTACCATCTGACATTGTAACAACCTCTGCAATCTCCCTTACGGCATCTATTACTGTGTCGTTGTGGTTAAATTCCATTCCGCACTGCTTGTAGTAACCTGTTATAAGTGTCTCCCCTCTTTCTATCTCTCCCCCTGTTGGGTTAAGCTCTCCTAAAAGCAGTTTTAAAAATGTAGTCTTACCCACTCCGTTGTTACCCACAATACCCACTTTCTCCCCTTGTGCCAAATTGTATGTAAAATCTTTTAATCCAGCCCATTCTTTGTACCTGTATTGGAGATGGCTGCAGTTGATAATCTTTTTGCCTAACCGGCTCATCTTAACGTTTATACTAAGATTTTTCTCCTCTATCCGTTGAAAAGCCTCCTCTCTAATCTCTTGAAATGCGTCTTTCCTGTATTTGGCTTTTGTGCCTCTTGCACACGGCATTCTGCGCATCCAGTCTAATTCGGTTCTATAGAGGTTCCTTGCCCGGTCTATATTGGCTTTGAGGTTCGCCATTCTTTCCTCTCTTTTTTCAAGAAAGTATGAATAGTTGCCATTGTAGGTGTATAGTGTTCCATCTGCCATCTCCATTATTTTGTTACAAACCCTGTCTAAAAAGTACCGGTCGTGTGTTACCATAAAGAGGGTACATCTGGATTTAGTGAGATAATTCTCCAAATATTCAATTATATCCAAATCCAAATGGTTGGTAGGCTCATCCATCACTATGAAATCCGGCCGGGAGATGAGTGCACAGGCAATTGCCACTCTTTTTAGCTCCCCTCCGCTCAACTCTTCAGGTAATTTATCTGTGTCATAAAGCTTAAGCGAGGTGAGTATCTTTTTTATCTCATATTCCTCTATGTGATGTGCAAGATTGTTGTTGTCTATGCTCTCCTGAACTATCTCAAATATTCTCTTATGCCTGGGGGAAACTGGTTCTTGCTCAAGAAATGAGACTTTAATATCTTTCATAAAGCTGATTTTACCCTCTCCGTCTGATGAATCCTTGCCTGCGAGTATATTCAGCAATGATGTTTTGCCGGTACCGTTTGGAGCTATAAGTGCTATCTTATCCCCTTCGTTAATATTAAAACTGAGGTTTTTGAACAAGACTCTCGGTCCGTATGATTTTGAAAGGTTGTCTGCTTGAAGATAGCTTGCCATATCTAATCTGCTTTTTATGAAATAATGAGTACAAATGGGTAGCAAAGGTACAAAAAATAGGGAATGACCAAGAAATCATAGTCACTCCCTATTTTCCTAAAAACTCCTCTAAAAGTTATATAAAAGTTGTCTTTTGAATCTCTTGTTACTACAGTGTAATCTTGGTAGGCTTAATCATGTGAGATGGATTCAGAATGAGATCCAACTGTTTCTTGGTAAGGAGTTTCTTCTCTAAAACAAGGTCATAGACGCTACCTCCTGTTGCAAGGGCCTCTTTGGCTACTGCTGTACAGTTGGCATATCCGATATATGGTTTGAGTGCTGTAACAATACCTATGCTGTTTTCAACCATCTTGCGGCATCTGTCTGCATTGGCAGTTATACCGTCTACACACTCAATCCTGAGGGTGTTAAAACCTGCTGTAAGCCATTTGGTGCTCTCCACAAGGCTTTCAACCAATACAGGTTCCATCACGTTTAGTTCCAACTGGGCCGCCTCTGATGCAAATGCTATTGTTGTGTCGTTCCCGAATACTTTAAAGCAGATCTGATTTACAACCTCCGGAATGACAGGGTTGACTTTACCCGGCATGATTGATGACCCGGGCTGTTTAGGAGGAAGGTTAATCTCGCTAAGTCCTGTTCTTGGGCCTGATGAAAGAAGCCTTAGATCGTTGCAGATTTTTGAGAGTCTTATTGCAAGGGATTTTAGAGCAGATGAGTATGCAACCATGCTCGATGTGTCGTGAGTTGCCTCAACTAAATCTTTTGCAAGTTTAATATCCCAACCTGTAATCTCTTTGATGTATTTCGTGCAGGCTTCTGCATAACCGGGCTCTGCTGTAATTCCTGTGCCTATGGCTGTTGCTCCCATGTTAATGGTAAGCAGTTCTTTTGCGGCAGCGTCAACACGTTTGGCTTCATGTTTAAGCGCATCTGCAAATGCACCAAAGCTCTGACCAAGTGTCATTGGAACGGCATCTTGTAGCTGGGTTCTACCCATCTTTATAATTCTTGCAAACTCTTTTGCTTTCTTTTCAAATGACTTTACCAAAAGATCCAATGCTTTCATGAATTCAAGGTGATCCATGTAAACTCCAAGGTGCATGGCTGTTGGGTATGCATCGTTGGTAGATTGAGCCATGTTGACATGGTCATTAGGATGTACTACCTTGTAGTCTCCATGCTTTTTGCCAAGGAACTCCAATGCAAGGTTTGCTATAACCTCGTTTGCATTCATGTTTGCACTTGTGCCTGCACCGCCCTGAATCATATCTATCGGGAAGTGTTCTGCATGTTTGCCATCTATAAGCTCGTCACAGGCCTTAACAATGGCATCTTTGATCTCAGCAGATACTAAACCAAGCTCGTGGTTTGCAAGGATAGCGCCTTTTTTGGTTATGCCAAAGCCCTTGATGAATTCCGGATAATCCGAAAGTTTATTGTTGCTTATATTAAAATTTTCTATGGCTCTTAATGTCTGAACTCCAAAGAGAGCCTCTTGCGGAACGGCTTTGTCACCAATGAGGTCGTGTTCCATTCTTGTTTTGCCAGATGTGGCAAATTTATATTTAATCATCTGTCTATTAGTTTTGGTTATAATAATTAATTTGTAATCTTTTGCAGATTGGAGAACAAATATAATATATTAAAACTCATTTGCACTATTTAATAAAAAAATTATTTACCAAGGTACTATAC
>CAVHKR010000073.1:0-7326 GCA_963636615.1 Acutalibacteraceae bacterium
ACTAAACGATTAAGCCGAGAGCAGAAGCAAAATTCATTTTGATTATGCCGAGGCGGAGTGATTGTAGACGCAGTCTAAACTAAACGATTAAGCCGAGAGCAGAAGCAAAAAAATAGGACATCTGAATTTCAGACATCCTACTCTTGAATTATAAAAACAAAAATTAGTTTAACTTGTGTATTGCAAGACCGCTACGTAGTTTAGGCTCAAACCATGTAGTCTTAGGAGGCATGATATTCCCTGTATCTGCAATATCAATAAGCTGTTTCATAGAGACAGGATATAGAGCAAATGCTGCAACCATCTCGCCTGAATCCACACGTTTTTTAAGTTCGCCAAGACCGCGAATGCCACCAACAAAGTCTATCCTCTTTGATGTTCTCAAATCTTTAATATCTAATAATTTGTCAAATACAAGGTTAGAAAGGACAGTAACATCGAGAACACCTATAGGGTCTGAATCGTTGTATGTACCCGGCTTAGCCTGCAATGAGTACCATTTTCCGCCAAGATACATGGAGAAATTATGCAGATGATCCGGTTTGTAGATCTCCGCACCCTTCTCAACAACATCAAAATCCTTTTTAAGAGCCTCAAGGAACTGCTCCGGAGTCATTCCGTTAAGATCCTTTACAACACGGTTGTAATCTATAATCTTTAGGTGGCTCTCAGGGAATACAACAGCCATAAAGTAGTTGTACTCCTCATTGCCTGTATGGTGAGGATTCTGTTTTCTCTTCTCCTCGCCAACAAGGGCGGCAGCTGCAGTTCTGTGGTGGCCGTCTGCAACATAGAATGCAGGGATGCCTGCAAAGATTTCAGTTATCTTGTTTATGGTCTTTCTGTCATCTATCACCCAGAAATGATGTCCAAAGCCATCCTCTGCAACAAAGTCATACTCTGCAGGTTTGCTCTTTACAACATTTTCTACTATGATATTAATCTCGGCATTATCGGGATAAGCAAAGAAAACAGGCTCGATGTTGGCATTCTGAATCCTAACATGAATCATTCTGTCCTCCTCTTTATCTTTACGGGTCAGCTCATGCTTCTTTATTTTGCCGGTAAGGTAGTCCTCTACATTTGCTCCAACAACAAGACCGTACTGGGTACGTCCGTCCATTGTCTGGGCATATACATAGTAGTACTCTTCTGGATCCTGAACTAACCAGCCTCTCTCCTGCCATTTCTTAAAGTTCTCAACAGCCTTGTCGTAAGCAGGTTGTGAGTGCTCGTCTATGATAGGATTAAAGTCTATCTCCGGTTTTATAATGTGAAGTAGAGATTTCTCCCCTGCTTCTGCCTGTGCTTCTTGTGAGTTAAGAACATCGTATGGACGAGAAGCTACCTCCTTTACAATTGCCTTTGGAGGTCTTATAGCTGCAAAAGGTTTTACTTTTACCATGTTATCGTTTAATGCTTTTTCCTTGTTATAAAAAATATTCATCCTCAAGAAGTTGGCTTAAAAGAGGAATTTAATGGTTTACGAACTTTTTAATACCGGAGCATACTAAGCTACGTTAGGATTTAAAAAGTAAGTATAACACAGAAAATCCCTTTTTAAGCAACTTTTTATTTTTATCTGTTGACTTGGAATTTCTTATTCCCTGTCTTAAAGAAATCTACAATCTGACTTGCAGCCGCAAGACCTGCATTCATGTTGGCCTCTGCTGTCTCTGCTCCCATCTTCTTAGGGGTACCAAAGACACGTTTGCCAAACTGTTCTGCTATTGCAGCATGGTTTGCTGTTGCAACATCTGTGATATATTTCAAATCCTCTCTCTCTGTTAGAGCTTTTATAAGCCCCTCCTCGTTGATAACCTCTTTACGAGCGGTATTAACAAGGCAACCTCCTTTTGGCATAAGCGAAAGAAGTTCGTAGCCTATAGAGTTCTTTGTCTGTTCTGTTGCAGGGATGTGCAATGAGACAAAATTTGAGTTTGAGTAGAGGTCTTTAAGATCCTTGGCAACTATAACACCCTCTTTTTCCATAGCCTCTGCAGGAACAAACGGGTCAAATGCCATAATCTTCATTCCAAAACCTCTTGCATGGTCTGCTACAAGTCTGCCAACATGCCCGTATGCCTGTATTCCCAAGGTCTTGCCTTTAAGCTCAGAGCCTGTGCCCGGGGTCAGCTGGTTTCTTGACATATAGATCATAAAGCAGATTGCAAGCTCTGCCACTGCGTTTGAGTTCTGACCCGGAGTGTTCATGGCAACAATGCCTCTCTCTGTGCAGGCTGCAAGGTCTAAGTTATCAAATCCGGCACCGGCTCTTACCACAATTTTAAGGTTCTTGGCTGCGTTTACAACATCTTTTGTAACCTTGTCTGAGCGAACTATAAGTGCATCTACATCTGCAACGGCTTTTAGAAGTTCGTCTGCAGAGCTGTATTTTTCCAATGCGGCAAACTCGTAACCTGCATCCTCAACTATCTTCTTAATCCCCTCTACTGCAACTTTTGAGAAGGGTTTCTCTGTAGCAACAAGTACTTTCATCTTTTTCTCCTCCTCAATTATTTAACACCTTTAGATTCTGCAAACTCTCTCATGCAGTTAACAAGTGCCTGAACTGCCTCGAGTGTACAGGCGTTGTAGATAGATGCACGGAAACCGCCAACGGAACGGTGGCCTTTGATACCAACCATACCTTGTGCTTTTGCGTATGCAAGGAACTCCTGCTCGTACTGCTCGTAACCCTCGGCCATAACAAAACATACGTTCATGATTGAACGGTCCTCTTTTACTGCTGTACCTTTGAACATAGGGTTTCTGTCTATCTCTCCGTAAAGAAGATTGGCCTTCTCGTTGTTGCGTCTGTTCATCTCGGCTACGCCACCCTGCTCTTTAACCCATTTAAGAGTCTCATGCATAACAAAGATAGGGAATACAGGAGGGGTGTTGAACATAGATTTGTTCTTAGCCTCCTCAGGACAATGTGTTGCATAGTTAACCATTGTAGGGTTCTGGCGGCTCACTTTGTTAAGCAGGTCTTTTCTGATGATAACAAAGGTTACACCAGCAGGGCCGACATTCTTCTGGGCGCCACCGTAAATCATACCATATTTGGTAACATCTACAGGACGACTCATAATATCTGAAGACATATCCGCTACCAAAGTGATAGGGCAGTCCATATCCTCTTTAATCTCTGTACCGTAAATGGTGTTGTTGGTTGTAATATGGAAATAGTCTGCATCCTTAGGGATGGTGTATCCTTTAGGGATATATGTGTAGTTCTTGTCCTCCGATGAGGCAACTATCTCAACTTCGCCAAACAGCTTGGCCTCTTTTGCGGCTTTTTTAGCCCATACGCCTGTCTGAAGGTATGCAGCTTTTTTCTCCATCAGGTTGGCAGGAACCTCAAAGAACTGCGTAGAAGCTCCACCGCCAAGAAGGATTATTTCGTAGTTATCGGGAATATTCAAAAGATCTCTCCATAGCTGGAAAGTCTCTGACATAATCCTCTCCCAACCCGGTGTACGGTGAGAAATTTCGAGAATTCCAATTCCGGTGTTGTCAAAATCTCTGATTGCTGCAATTGCAGACTCAATTGCCTCCTTTGGCAAAACGCAAGGGCCGGCATTAAAATTATATGCTTTCATATTAGTGTATTAGAAATGAATGTTTAATTTTTAATATGTTAGTATGAATTACTCCATACTAACGTCAAAGATATATATTTTGTTAGAATTTTACTAAAAAATTACAGTTCCCGGAGCAAAAAAAGCGAATATTGGCGTTAACAACTGAGATATAACGTATTAAACTCGTTGACCATATTCCAACATACAAGAAATTTATTATTAACATAGAAGACAAAATGCAAGATGAAGAGTTTTTGGGTGACACTCAACAGCTACTTCGCCCTGATGAAAACTTTAATCCTCAAGAGGGATATGAAATTGTTTGCTCAGTGTTAATAGATAGGTTGCAAAATAAATAATATTGTAAAATTCTATGTTGAAAAACACGAGGATAATACAGATTATTAGTATTCTGCAATTAAAAATAAAAACAGCAAGGCATATATAGGGAACATCTTAAATTCTCACCCCTCCAATAAGGTAAGATTGTCTCCGTCTGAGAGCTTTTCGCAAAAATGGCATTCTAACAGCAGCTTGCTCCCTTTATGAATTGTCTTAAAGTGGGTTGAGATTGGTTGATGATTGGTTACGCACTTTGGGTTCTGGCATTTTACTATGCCAAATATCTCTTTAGGTACAGTGAGCACTCTCTTTTCAACCACTTCGTAGTTTTTAATGATATTTATCTTTGCCTGCGGGGCAACAAGCGCTATCTTGTTTATCTCCTCATCTTTGAAGAACTTGTCTGCAATCTTTATAATTGCTTTGTGGCCAAGTAGTTTGCTTTCTAAGTTTGTCCCAAATGTTACCTGATTGCTACAGTTCTGTAGTCCAAGTATGTTTATGACTTTAAAGAGCATGCCGCTTGGAATGTGGTCCAATACGGTTCCGTTTTTTATTGCACTAACCTTTAATTCTTTATGTTGTTCCATCTCTTTTCCTCCAATTAACAATTAAATATCTGATGTTACCTGTAGCCAAGCAGATAAGCTATTATTGCCATTCTTATATACATTCCGTTTCCGGCCTGCTTAAAGTAGTAGGCGTATGGGGTGTCGTCTACATCCTGGCTAATCTCGTTAACCCTTGGTAGCGGATGCAGTATCTTCATGTTTGGTTTTACCCCCTCTAACATTCTGGCGGTTAAGGTGTAAACGTTCTTTACCTTTTCATATTCCATGGGGTCTGTAAAGCGTTCCTGCTGAACACGCGTCATATAGAGGATGTCTATATCGTTAAGATGGCTGCTTAAATCGTCTGTCTCGCAATAAGGTATTCCCAAAGAGTCTAAATAGTCTTTATATTCCTGCGGCATTTTTAACTCATCAGGAGCTGTAAAAATAAACTTTGGAGAGAAATGACTTAGGGCCTGCAGCAATGAGTGAACGGTTCGGCCGTATTTGAGGTCTCCAACCATGTTTATGCTTATATCATCTATTCTTCCCTGTGTCTGCCTAATGGTATAGAGGTCTAACAGGGTCTGCGTTGGGTGTTGGTTGGCTCCGTCTCCGGCATTTATAATGGGAATATCTGTAATTTCAGAGGCGTATCGGGCACTCCCTTCGAGCGGATGACGCATTACAATGAGATCTGCGTAGTTAGATACCATCTTTATGGTGTCTTTTAATGTCTCCCCTTTGCTGACACTGGTGTTGCCTGCATCGGAGAAACCTATTACTCTGGCTCCAAGCCTGTTGGCTGCTGTTTCGAAACTTAGCCTTGTTCTGGTAGATGGCTCAAAGAATAGTGATGCCACCACCTTTCCTTTAAGGATAGGCTGGTTTTTGTCCTTTTCAAAATCTTGTGCCACATCTAAAATATGCAGCATCTCCTCTTTTGAAAAATCGTGAATAGATACTAAACTGTTTACTTTTCCCATAGCGTATGTTGTTAATTACCCTTTTACTTAGTTTTACCGCTTTTTACCTCCCTCTGCCATTGCCTTTTGCCAGCTTCTGTTATTCAGTGTCCTTTACGCTCCTCTGCCATCTCCCCCGGCTTTTCTCGGCTATTGTTCCATGCAGTCCTGCAAAAGATTTTTATCTGTAATGATGTAATGTCCCGATGCTGCCCTCCAGTCTGATACTGCTCCCAGCCGTACATCAACCTCCATGGTGCAGACAGAATCGTACACAGGGTTAACAGGCTGCAAGCCAAACTCTTTGAGCAGCTTCATCACATCATTCATCTCAATGTAGCCAAACTGCAATTTAAAACGCTCTGTTGCAATCTTTGTAATTATCTCTGCATTGGCAATGGCATCTGCCGTTGCACTTTTGTAAGCCTTAATTAGCCCCGGTACTCCAAGTTTTGTTCCCCCAAAATAGCGCACTACCACAACCAAAATATCGGACAGTTCATTGCTGAGCAGCTGACCGTATATAGGTTTACCGGCTGTAGAGGATGGCTCACCGTCATCGTTCATACGCCAGATGTTGCCTTTGTAACCAATCCTGTACGCATAACAATGGTGTCTTGCATCAAAATACTCCTTTTTAATCTCTGAAAGAATGGACTTTACCTCCTGCTGCGAAGTAACAGGATAGGCCAAAGAGATAAACTTGCTTCCAAACTCCTTGTATAATCCGGAGGAAAAGCCTTTTATGCTCTTAAATGAATCTGAGATGGTGTTTTCTGCTGTTGCCATACCAGACTGTAAAGGTATTGAATCTTTATTTTATCTGCAAAAAATCCTTTATGCCCCTTTTAAAAGTTATAACTGACCCAAATGTTCTAACTTTGCTGCACTATTTGAGAGGGAAGAGATATAGATATGTGTAAAAATATTAACCTTAATAATTGTGCCTCAGACAAGGCATGCTGTGTTCCAGACAAGGCACGCTGCCTCTCGGACAGGGCGTTCCGGCTCTCCGTAGAGTTAGCTTCTGCTGCGGCTGTTTTAAAGGAATGGGTAGATAACGGCCTGTACGAAAAACTGTTTGAGAAGGTATTTGAAGCTAATGAGTTTTTTACACCATACATGGTAAAATATGCGTTGGATGGGGTTCTGTATATGGCAGAACATTCCAATCTGTTGGCAAAGATGATTAAGGAGCATGCCAACACGTATAACATCTCCTCCGCTGCAGGGGAGACTAAACCAAAAGTGCTCATTGTTATGGCCGGAAATATCCCTTTGGTAGGGTTTCACGATTTTCTATGCGCGCTTCTGTGTGGATATGATGCCGTTGTCAAACTTTCCTCAAAGGATTCTCTTCTTTTACCATGGCTGTATGGCGAATTGGAAAAACTTTGTCCGGCTGTAAGGGGAAGGGCAATCTTTATAGAGTCTCGCAGCGAATTGCTTAAAGTAAAGAGGCCAGATGTAAGTGCGGTTTTGGCAACAGGGAGCAGCGCTGCCATAGATATGATAAACAGGGAGTTTGCCAATCTCCCTATTCTAAGCCGTGACAGCCGTTTTAGCTTTGCAGTGTTGCAGGGTAACGAATCAGACAAACAGTTGGATGCTCTTTGCAATGATATGTTCCTCTATTACGGATTGGGTTGTAGAAGTGTAAGCAATCTTATGGTTCCGTGCGGTTACGATTTTACAAGGCTGATAGAGCGCGGACAGGTTTATAAAGAGCTCCTTGCCGGTGACAGATGGAGAAACTGTTACAAAAGAGGCAGGGCTGTTGCCATAATGGATGGTATCTGTGTTGCAGACGGAGGTTTTTTTGTATTGGTAGAAAAGGGTCAACCATGGGTGGAAATGAGTGAGATAGGGGTATGGTACTAT
>CAVHKR010000074.1:0-7286 GCA_963636615.1 Acutalibacteraceae bacterium
CCGCAGGGAGTGCCACCCATAAATTCTTAGCGCATTTGACTGAATCGTGAAAGACAACTATACTGCCCGGCTCAAGATATGGTATTACATTTCTTGCACATGCCCTTCCCGATAAATTTCTGTTATAATCCCTGCTAAGTATATTCCACATTATTATTCTGTATCTCTCGCTCAACATCTTTGCCTGATTAGGGCCTATTCTGGCATAAGGAGGTCGGAACAGGTTAGACTTTATCATGTCGTTTGCAATATCTATATCCCTTAGGTATGCACCGGTATCCATCCCCCATCCCTTTACATGACTGTAAGAGTGGTTTCCCACAGAGTGCCCTCTCCTTACTATCTCATCAAAAAGCGATGGAAAAAGCTCTACATTCTTCCCTATACAAAAGAAAGTTGCCTTTGCACCAAACTCATCCAACTTGTCCAATACCCATGGAGTAACCTCCGGTCTTGGGCCATCGTCAAATGTTAAAAAAAGACCCTCTTTTTCATCGGGAAAATTCCAAATAAAAGACGGATAGATATTTCTAATTAATTTTGGTACTTTAATTCTCATGCCCAAACAGATAATGTAACACTGTACTGCTGTGGAGTGAACAATTAGATTGGCAAAAGTAATAATAAAAATTAACTTTGCGGAAGTTTTAACGGGTAACCCTTACCAAAGGATGTGGAAATTGGAAAAATATATCTATACAATCTTAATTGTGGCATGCACACTCTGCAGCTCCTGCAAGAGGGAGGTTATCATACCAAAAGATAAAATGTCTGAAATTATTAAAGAACTGTACCTTGCAGACCAATATATCTCTGTTCACCACAAATATTCTGCACAGCGAGACAGTTCTAAACTCTTTGCCGCCATCCTAAACGAATACGGATATTCCGCAGAGGACTACAGGAGATCTACCAGCTATTATTTGGAGAGGAAGGACAGTTACAAAAATATCCTTACCGCGGCAAAAGAGCTGTTGATTGAGAGACAGAACATACTTAAAGAGAGAGTAAACAGGGAGGACTATGAGAAGGAGCTGTTAGCTGACACGAGCAGACTTACTAACCACCTGATACTAAAAACTTTTGTTAGCTTAAAGGAGAGATTTGCCAATCCTGTCTCCGCAACAGATACCATACCGTCTGACACCTTAACCTTATGGAGCATTTACCTCCATGCAACACAGCCTTTCAGTATTATAGAGGAGCTTGTACAACAGAAAGATTCTGTAAACAGCAATATTGCAGCTGCCGGTTTTGCAGAGACTGCAGATACTGCGGCCATTGTAAAAAAGAGGATTAGGCCCAACCTTACACCTACTCACATCATTAAGATGGAGGATAGAGAGGAGGCAATAGTAGAAGAAAAAGAGATACGATGAGAAGAATAGCAGCAAATTATATCTTTCCGGTAGACCGTGAACCAATAAAAAACGGATATGTTGAGGTTAACGAGAATGGAGTTATTACTAACACAGGAGAACTGACAAAGGAGACAGAAGATACGGAATTCTACAACGGCATAATATGCCCCGGATTCGTTAATGCCCACTGTCATGTAGAATTGTCTCATCTTGCAGGATACTTTAGGGAGAATACAGGCATGAGCGGTTTTATTGACCAGATAAACAGCCTGAGGCTTACTGTAGAGAGAGAGGGAAGGCTGAACGCCATTAACGAGCAGATGGACAAAATGTACAGAGATGGGGTAAGCGGCTTGGGTGATATAAGCAACTGTGACGAGAGTTTTGCAAAAAAAGCATCATCCCATATCTTTTCTCATACATATTTAGAACAGTTTGGGTGGGCAGTTGACGAATGTGAAAAAATAATGGAAAACGCAAGAGCACTGCTTTCATCTGCAAATACATACGGCTTGGCAGCATCAATAACGCCCCACACATGCTATACCATGTGTCCGGAGCTTCTCGAAAGCTGCATAGCAGCAGGACTAAACATGGGATACATATCATACCACTCTCAGGAAAGCCCGGAGGAGGAGGAGCTTATACGCACCGGAACCGGCAATCTTGCAGCCAACTATAAAGGCAGGAATATGCCAACACCAAAGGTTACAGGTAAATCTGCACTTGACTACTTTATAGGCCATGCAACAAATGCGGTTTGCGCAGGCAAAGATGAAAAGATTAAGGGTAAGGTACTGCTTGTACATAATGTTACCGCAGACAGAGAGAGCATTAACGAAGCTCTTGAAACATTTGAGAGTGTGTACTGGGCAACCTGTCCTCTTTCCAACTGGTTTATTCACAGACAATATGCACCTCTTGACCTAATGCACAAGATGGGGCTTAAAGTCTGTATAGGAACAGACAGTCTCTCCAGTAATCACCTCCTTTCTATGATAGAGGAGATGAAATGCATAGTATCTGTATTTAATGAGATTCCATTTCCCGATATAATGAAATGGGCTACACTCAACGGAGCGGAAGCCATTGGCGCAGAGAGCTTTTTAGGGAGCCTGACCCCGGGGAAAAAACCGGGGATTGTACTCATAGAGAATGCAAACCTTGCAACTCTTTCATTAACTCCCGATAGCTGTTCAAGGAGGTTGGTATAACATCGTTCCCGTTACGTTATTGTTACAACCTAATTAATATCCTTGTTTTGATTATCGCTATTTATTACATTCGTGCCAACAGATTTATTTGAGATTACAGAATATGTCAACAATATTATGGCAAGGAATAGTTTTTGGCCCTGTAAAGAGCAGACGACTTGGTAACTCCCTTGGTGTTAACCTTATGCCTGCCAATGGCAAGGTTTGCTCCTTTGACTGCATCTATTGCGAATGCGGCTGGAACAAAAACGGAAAGGATAACCAGACTATTCCAACGTTAGAGGCTGTAAAGAATGCTCTTACATCACAGCTTGAAAAGCACAAGGGAGAGGGGACAGCTATTGACACAATCACATTTTCTGGTAACGGAGAACCAACGCTTCATCCGCAGTTTCCTAATATAATAGAGCACACCATACAGGAACGCAACAGGTTATTCCCTAATGCCAAGGTATCGGTATTATCCAATGCAACAAGAATTGGTGAACCGGCCATAAGGGAGGCACTGAAAAGGGTTGACAACCCTATTCTTAAAATAGACAGCGCATTAGAGGAGTGGGTAAAGCTCATAGACAATCCCGCCGCCGGCTATTCTCTGAAAAAGACAATAGAGAATCTTAAACTGTTCAACGGCAATTTTGTTCTGCAGACAATGTTTTTGCGGGGTGAGCAGAACGGCATTAAGTTTGATTCTACAGAGGCCGTGAACACAGAGCCATGGATTGGGTTGGTAAGAGAATTAAAGCCGCGTGAGATAATGATGTACACGATTGACAGGGAAACTCCCAATTCCACTCTGAAAAAGGTAACAGTTGAGGAGATGGAGAGGATTGCAAAGCCTCTGGTTGATGACGGTTTTTTTGTACAGATAAAGGGATAGTGAGGCTGGTAATGAATCTTTAGCAATAAAATGTAGATGAGAGTTGTTATTCAAAGGGTGACCAATGCTTCTGTAAGCATTGCAGGCAGGATAAAGGGGAAGATAGGCAAGGGATTTATGATTCTTGTAGGAATTGTAGAGGACGATAATGAAAAAGATATTGACTGGCTATCGAAAAAAATTGTAAATTTGCGCGTTTTCGATGATGAAAACGGTGTTATGAATCGCTCTGTTAAGGATGTTAACGGTGATATCCTTTTGGTAAGTCAGTTTACTCTTCACGCAATGACAGCAAAAGGCAACAGGCCATCCTACATAAGAGCAGCTAAACCTGATTTTTCTAAAGGATTCTATGATGATTTTATTAAGGCTGTTGAGCGTGAGTTGGGTAAACCTGTTCAGACAGGGGAATTTGGAGCCGAGATGATGGTTGAACTGGTAAATGACGGACCTGTTACCATCCTTATTGACACTAAAAACAAAGAATAAAAAGATAACAATAAGAGTTTTATGGAGGACTTGTTAGCAAAATACAGATATAATACGGATACTCAGGAGTTGGATAAACGACTCCAATCCATTAGGTGTAATATAGACAACTGGATGGAGCCGGGGAACTTTGCCAAATGTCTTGCCTCAATGGATCTTACCTCTCTGAAATCTACCGATACAGAGCAGAAGATACTGCATTTGGTCTCTAAGGTTAACCATTTTAACGAATCTTTTCCATCCTATCCGCTTCCGGCATCTATCTGCGTTTATCCTAATTTCGGAAGGGCTGTAAAGGGGGCTTTGACACCCGGCGGTAATGTTCATGTTACTGTTGTTGCCGGCAGCTTCCCCACATCACAAAGTTTTGAGGAGATAAAGAGAGCTGAATGCAAAAGGGCTGCGGAAGAGGGAGCAGATGAGATTGATATTGTATTGGCATTAAACAAGTTTCTTGCAGGCGATATAGAGGGTGCCGGCCTTGAGATACAGCATATCAGAGAGGCTGTAGGGGCAGACAAGACATTAAAGGTAATCTTAGAAACGGGAGCCTTGCAATCACCGCAGGATATTGCTGTTGCCTCTTTTCTTGCTATGGAAAACGGGGCCGATTTCATAAAGACATCTACAGGTAAGTTAGAGCCTGCGGCAACGCCAATGGCTGCCATTATCATGTGCGATGCCATTAAAGCATTCTATGAGAAAACAGGTAAAAAGGTTGGATTCAAACCGGCAGGTGGGATAGCTATAGCAAAGGATGCAATCTGCTACTTAGGTATTGTTGAGACTATTCTTGGAAAAGAATGGCTCGAAAAGCCGTTGTTCAGACTTGGAGCAAGCAGGCTTGCCAACGATCTGCTGAGCGAACTTGAAGGGAGGACTGTTTCTTATTACTAATTGTATAGGAATTTTACAGGTTGGTTTTTTGGGTGGGATCTTTAAATCAACCTTATTAACTATAATATTACTTTTTATGAAAACGATTAGCCGCATCGGCTTGAAGATTCGTGCACTGCGCGAATCTAAAGAGCTGAGCATTAAACAACTTGCTGAGGCTACCGGTCTCAATGAGGAGTTGATAAATGAAATAGAATCGGAGACAGAGGCTCCCTCTCTCTCCTGCTATATTAAGATAGCGCGTGCTCTTGGTGTAAGAACCGGAACCTTTACAGATGATACAGAGGTTGTCGGTCCTGTGGTATGCAGGGCAAACCGAGGTGAGATGACACCTAATTTTACCACTCAAAACAGGAGTTCCCTAACCAATATGCACTACTACAGTCTTGCCTGTTCAAAAACAGGCAGACACATGGAGCCATATCTTATAGAGATTTCTCAGGCAAAAGATTATAAAGAGGCTGTTCTCTCTCACGAGGGGGAGGAGTTTATCTTTGTGTTGGAGGGTGATGTAGAGATTACTTACGGAAACACCAAGTACCAGCTTGCAGCCGGAGATTCAATATACTATGACAGCATTCTGCCACACGATGTACACACATTCATGTGCGACAAGGCAAAAGTGCTTGCAGTGGTATATGCTCCATTTTAGTATCATCTAATTCATATTTTTATGCAGGAACTATATGAAAGGACTTTGGGTGACTGGTTGGAATACTGGGCATCCAATACTCCGCATAATGAATTTATCGTCTACTCAGACAGAGATTTGAGATTTACATGGTCGCAAATGAACGAGCGCGTAGACAATATGGCTCGCGGCCTTATCTCCATTGGCGTTGAAAAGGGGTCCCATGTTGGAATATGGGCTAATAATGTACCGGATTGGCTTACTCTCCTTTTTGCCTGTGCAAAGATAGGTGCAGTCTATGTTACCGTAAACACAAACTATAAACAGACAGAACTTGAATATCTGTGCAGCAACTCAGACATGCACACACTCTGCATCATAAACGGAGAGAAAGATTCCGATTTTGTTGAGATGACATACAACATGCTGCCGGAACTTAAAACCTGTGAGAGAGGAAGACTTGTGAGCAAGCGTTTCCCATGTATGAAGAATGTTGTGTTTATAGGTCCCGAAAAGTACAGGGGAATGTATAATACACAAGAGCTGTTGCTTGTAGGCTCCAACTATACTAAATCGCTCAATGAAAAGTTCAATGCGCTGAAAAGCTCCGTTTCATGTTATGATGTTGTAAACATGCAATATACATCCGGTACTACCGGATTTCCAAAAGGAGTGATGCTTTCACACCACAACATTGCCAATAACGGGTACCTTACAGGCGAGCATATGAAATTTACCCACAAAGACAAGCTTTGCTGTTGCGTTCCACTATTCCACTGTTTTGGAGTTGTACTTGCAACCATGAATGTGCTCACACACGGGTGTACCCAGGTTATGGTTGAGCGTTTTGACCCGTTAGTAGTTCTGGCATCAATCCACAAAGAGCGTTGTACAGCTCTGTACGGAGTACCTACAATGTTCATAGCAGAGCTGAGCCATCCTATGTTCTCTATATTTGACCTCAGCTCCCTAAGGACAGGCATTATGGCCGGCTCCCTATGTCCTATTGAGCTGATGAAAGAGGTAGAGACCAAGATGTACATGAAGGTAACCAGTGTGTACGGACTTACCGAAACCTCTCCAGGCATGACCGCCTCACGCTTGGATCAGAGCTTTGAGGAGCGTTGTACCACAGTGGGTTACGAATTTGAGAACACTGTTGTAAAGGTTATAGATCCAACCAATGGGGAGGAATGCAAGGAAGGGGAGCAAGGAGAGCTTTGCAATAAAGGTTACAATACCATGGTAGGATATTATAAGAATCCCGATGCCACCGCAGAAGCCATAGACAAGAACGGATTTCTGCATTCAGGAGATTTAGGAATAAAGGATGAGCATGGCAATTACAGAATAACCGGCCGAATAAAGGATATGATTATAAGGGGAGGAGAGAATATCTATCCACGCGAGATTGAGGAGTTCCTGTACAAATACCCTGCTGTTAAAGATGTTCAAGTGGTTGGTGTTCCGTCTCAGAAATATGGAGAGGAGGCAGCTGCATTCATTATCCTAAAGGAGGAGTATTTAAAGGAGGGCGTATTGGAGACAGAGATTAAAGAGTTCTGTAAAGGGAAGATTGCACGATACAAAATTCCTAAGTATATATTCTTTGTAGATAACTTTCCTCTTACTGGCAGTGGTAAGATTCAGAAGTTCAAGCTGCGTGAAATTGGGGCCGAACTAATAAAAGAACAGTAGCAGAGGATGTTGCCTAAAAAGGTAATTTCTGCGTTATGCTTGCCTCACAAATCCTCATTTATGTAAGTAAACTCCGGTTTGTTCAGCTTCGCAAGCCTTGAAATTCCACTTTTTAT
>CAVHKR010000075.1:0-7120 GCA_963636615.1 Acutalibacteraceae bacterium
CCAAAAATGATGAACGTACCATCTACAATGTTGTATACAGAGATGGTAAAATCTCAATGGACGGTTCGAGCGGAAAATTTTATGTAAAGAGGTTTGCAGCCACAGGAATGACAAGAGACAAGGAGTACGATCTTACCCAAGGCAAGCCGGATTCTGTTGTTCTATGGTTTTCTGCCAATCCTAATGCTGAGGCGGAAGTGCTTAAGGTATTTCTTAAGCCCAAAGCCAAACTCAAGAAACTGCTGTTTGAGTTTGATTTTGCCACGCTTGCCATTAAGGGAAGAAACTCAATGGGAAATGTACTCTCTAAAAACCCTATCCACAAGATTACACTTAAATCTAAAGGCGTTAGTACTTTAGGTGGCAAGCCTATATGGTTTGATACTGATATAAACAGGCTTAATGAGGATCAGAGGGGAACGTACCTTGGTGAGTTCCATGCAGATGACCGCATATTGGTTATATGCAAGAACGGTGCATTCTATACAACTAATTTTGACCTTAGCAACAGGTATCAGGGGGATATTTTAAGGATAGAAAAATTAGATACAGAGAAGACCTGGAGTGCCATCTACTTTGATGGCGAGTCTAAATGCTTCTATCTTAAGAGGTTCCCTTTTGAACCTAATGATAATGCTCCAATCTCCTTTATCTCAGATGCAGAAGGCTCATACCTTGTTGAGTTAAGTGACTGCAAACATCCGTCTGTTATTATTAAGTTTGGCGGGAAAAATGCCAAACGGGAGGATGAACAGATAGACGGAGAGGAATTTATCGGGAAGAAGAGCTATAAAGCTAAAGGCAAAAGGGTTACTGCATACGAAGTGGCACAGGTTAAGTTTGGCGAGCCATTGGTGAAGGAGGATGATTGCAGAGAAGAGAGTGCTGACAACGGTGCTGTGGGGAGCAATAACAGTGAGGAGACAGGCAAGAACAGTGTTACCGGCTATGAACCGGGGAGTGTTGTGGAATTTGGGGGAGATAGTGATAACCCAACACTATTCTAATAACTTTATCAAAGGACTATGATACTCTCTTTATGCGGTTTTATGGGTTGCGGGAAGAGTACGGTTGGACGTAATCTTGCCGCATTCATATTCTCCGATTACATAGATCTTGATGTTTATGTAGAAAGGAAACTGGATATTTCTGTAAAAGAGTTCTTTGCATTGAACGGAGAGGCGGCATTCAGGGAGGAGGAAAAAAAGGCATTGGAGGAGATTCTCTTAAAATATGCACCTATTTGTAATGAGAACTGCTCTGAAAGAAGTAACCTGATTATCTCATTGGGTGGAGGTGCTCCTACATATCCTCCAACAGCAAAACTTATAAAGGAGAAGACATTTTGCGTATATCTTAGTGCAAGTATAGAGACTCTGTTCAAAAGATTATCAAAAAACAGTACTAAAAGGCCTGTTTTGCAGGGCAAACAAGGGGATAGCCTTATCTCCTATATTGAGGAGCTTGTTGCCAAACGGGAATCTTTCTATAAAGAGGTATCGCAAATGGAGTTGGATAGCTCCAGGCTTAGCATTCAACAGCTCACGGAACAGCTCTCCGGTCTCTTTTAATTTACCGTGGAATATCTAAACGCGTTTAACCTCTGGCTCCGGTTATTTTTATATCTTTGCGCATGAGATGGAATATATCTATTCTCTTTATATTTAAATCTTTTATGAAATATTATCTACTGATACTTATGACATGTCTGTTTTCATTGGTATGTAAAGCGCATGAGGAGGGAAATTTCATGGCTTCTGATATGCTGGCATCCCTGCAACCTGGCGAAAAGGCGGCACTGTTAATGGTGCATTTTGGCAGCACCCATGATGATACCAGATCTCTTACTATAGATGCAATTAACAATATAGCCAAAGAGGCATTCAATGGCATTGAGGTGCGTGAAGCATATACATCGAGAATTGTAATCCGCAGGCTTAGAGCACGTGGAATAGAGAAACTGAATCCCGTTGAGGCTTTGGCAAGTTTAAAAGCAGACGGCTATACCCATATAATTATTCAATCTACAAATATTATAGAGGGTATTGAGATGGAGTCTTTACGGAAGGATGTTGCTTCTGTTGAGAAAGAGTTTAAGGATATTCGCATAGGAACACCACTTCTCTATTCTCCAAAAGATTATGAGGATGTGATTGCTGCTATTGTAAAGAACGGTGCAAAAGAGGGTACAACTCTTCTTGTAGGGCATGGGACATACACTCCGTCTACAGCCCAATATGCCATGTTAGATTATATGTTGCAGGCCAAGGGCCATAAATCTTTTCATGTAATGACAATAGAGGGGTATCCTACTTTTGATAATGTTTTGGCAAAACTCAATACCGATGCGGCAACGAATGTACTGCTTATGCCCTTTATGTTCGTGGCCGGAGACCATGCCCACAACGATATTGCTGTTGATATTAAGGGGGAGTTGGAGAGCAGAGGCTACAGTGTGTCTGTATTCATGCAGGGGTTAGGACAGAATCCCGATATTCAGAGGATTTTCATTAATCATGCAATGTTCGCCGCCAAGCATAAAAAGATTAATATTACAGACAAGAAGCGAGCTTTGGCCTTAGAAAAGGATGATATCTAATCTGGGAAAAGGGCATCCTTTTCCTTTATATCCCTTATCCGCAACTGAATGTTGGCAATCCCCCTGTAGTAGTTTTCTGCTATTGAGTAGCAGATGTCAACAGGATTACCGGACTGCATGTGCTCAAAATGTTCAGATTTGTTAAAAGCAATGGCTGATATATGTCTGTAAGGCTCATCCTCCTGAATAAGTTCTAGTTTAAGATGCCCGTTATCGCTGCCAACCTTGCGGCCGTTGCCATTGTCGTAGACATTCTCCGTTAAAAATACAGGAGAAAGGTTGCCGGGGCCAAACGGCTGAAACTGTTTTAATATCCTAAAGAACTTTGGCGTAATCTGCTTAAAATCAAGATATGAATCTATATTTACTATTGGGGTAAGTATCTTTTTATTGATTTTAGCCTTTACAATAGCTTCAAATTTCTCCTCAAAAGCAGAAAGGTTCTCCTCTCTTAGAGTCAGTCCGGCGGCATAAATATGTCCGCCAAAGTTTTCCAAGAGGTCTGAACACTCCTCAATGGCCTCATAGAGATCAAATCCGGGTATGCTGCGAGCCGATCCTGTTACAAAGCCATTTGAATTGGTCAAGACAATTGTAGGTTTGTAGTACGCCTCAACCAAACGGCTGGCTACAATCCCAACTACCCCTTTATGCCACTGAGAGTTATATACAACCGTAGAACTTCTTTCTTCAAAATCCGGTTCTTCACGCACCATTCTCAGAGCCTCATATGTAATCTCTCTGTCTACATTCTTGCGCTCGTTGTTGTGTGCATTGATTGTTGCACCAATCTTTGCCGCATCAGCTTCATTTCTAGATGTAAGCAGATCTACAGCAATCCTTCCGCTCTCCATTCGCCCGGCCGCATTGATTCTTGGGCCAATCTTAAAGACAATATCATCTATTGTAATCCTGTGCTTCTCCAGTCCCGCAAGTTTAATCATTGAAAGCAGGCCGTTACGCGGAGATTCGTTTATCTGCTGAAGTCCAAAGTGCGCAAGTACCCTGTTTTCCCCCGTTACGGAGACCAAATCTGCAGCAATGCTTACAGCAACTAAATCCAAAAGACTCTTTATGTCTTCAAATGGAATTCCATATCTGAGAGAATATGCCTGAACCAATTTGAATCCTACTCCGCATCCCGATAAATCATCGAACGGATAGAGGCAGTCGCTCTGCTTTGGATCCAAAATAGCCACAGCGGCAGGCAGTTGTTCATCGGGAAGGTGATGATCACAAATGATAAAATCTATCCCCCTTCCGGCAGCGTATTGAACCTTCTCCACTGCCTTTATTCCGCAATCGAGGGTGATTATAAGACTGTATCCGTTCTCGGCAGCCCAGTCTATCCCCTTGTAAGAGACACCGTACCCCTCATCATATCTATCTGGAATATAATACTCTACATTAGGATCTATCTCACGCAAGAATGAATATACAAGTGCCACAGCCGTTGTACCGTCTACATCGTAATCACCGTACACCATTATCTTTTCTCTCTTTTCAATGGCCTTGCGTACACGTGCCACAGCTTTGTCCATATCCTTCATAAGGAAAGGGTCATGAAGCATAGACAGATTGGGACGGAAGAATGCCTTAGCCTGCTCGTAGGTGCATATATCCCGCTGTACCAAAAGGTTGGCTAACACAGGGTCTACGCTCAACTCCTGCGCCAATCTTCTTACGATTGCAGGATTGCCCGGCTCTTTAACTATCCATTTTCTGTCTACATTGTTCATTTGCATAACGTGCAAAGGTAATTATAATTTTAATACATTTTATAGCAGAAGATTCTATTTTGGTTTTATTTTACCTAAATTTATGTCGTTAGCAAAGAATAAATTGTGTACTTTTGCAGCATAATGGGCAATATTTTGCACTATATAGATGTGAATAAACAGAGATTAGATATGGATTTGAATTTAAACGAACAGGAACAGAACAGAAGAAAGGCGCTTGCTCAGATTAGAGAGCTTGGAATTGAGCCTTATCCTGCTCCGCTTTACCCCGTTAACAGGACAACAAGAGAGATAAGAGAGGATTATGAGCCGGACAGACCAGGGTTTGAAGATGTTTGCATTGCAGGCAGGATTATGAGCCGAAGAATTATGGGGGCTGCTGCCTTTATTGAGCTTATGGATGATACGGGAAGAGTGCAGGTATATGTAAAGAGAGATGAAATCTGCCCCGGAGAGGACAAGACAATGTACAATACCGTGTTTAAGAAACTTTTGGATATTGGAGACATCATTGGAATAAAGGGGTATGCCTTTGTTACCCAGACTGGCCAGAAATCTGTTCATGCAAAGGAGCTTACAGTGTTAAGCAAGTCTTTGAGAGTCCTTCCTATCGTTAAAGAGAAGGACGGTGAGGTGTTTGACGCCTTTGCAGACACAGAGCTTAGATATAGACAGCGTTATGTAGACCTTATTGTAAATCCCGATGTTAGGGAGACATTTGTAAAGAGAGCCAAGATTATCTCTACAATGCGCCGTTTCTTTGACGATAAAGGGTATCTTGAAGTAGAAACGCCTATACTACAGTCTATTCCTGGTGGAGCAACTGCAAGGCCATTCATTACGCACCACAACACATTAGATATTCCACTATATTTACGTATTGCCAATGAGCTGTACCTTAAAAGACTTATAGTTGGCGGTTACAAAGGTGTCTATGAATTTGGAAAGGATTTTAGAAATGAGGGGATGGACCGTACCCATAATCCGGAGTTTACCGTTATGGAGATATATGTTGCCTACAAGGATTATAACTGGATGATGGATTTTGTGGAGGAGATGCTGAAAACGGTATGTATTGCCGTAAACGGTTCTGCAAAGGCAATGGTTGGGGAGGTTGAGGTAGACTATGGGCAACCGTTCCGCAGACTTCCTATGCTCAAAGCCATTAAGGAGTATGCAGGGGTAGACCTGGAGGGCATGGATGAGGAGCAGCTGAGAGCAACCTGCAAAAAGCTGAATGTTGAGATAGCTCCATCATTTGGAGCAGGCAAGCTGATAGATGCCATATTCGGGGAGTATTGCGAGAAACATTTGGTACAGCCAACATTTATCACAGACTATCCCGTGTCTATGTCTCCTCTTACAAAACGCCACAGAAGCAACCCTAATCTCACAGAACGTTTTGAGTTGTTTGTTTGCGGTAAAGAGCTATGTAACGCATATTCAGAACTTAACGACCCGATAGACCAGTTGGAGCGTTTTCAGGAACAGTTAAGGCTAAAGGATAAAGGGGATGATGAAGCTATGTTCATAGATATGGACTTTATCAGGGCATTGGAATACGGCATGCCTCCAACATCGGGAATGGGAATTGGAATAGACAGACTTACAATGTTCATGACCAACAAGAACACAATACAGGATGTTCTATTCTTCCCTCAAATGCGCCCGGAGGCTAAAGCATCAGGCAAACAGGGAAAAACAGAAAAGGCAGAATAATTATCTGCTGTACTGCTCCTATTATGAGAGTTTTAGAGATTACATCTACTCAAAACGATAAAATTAAGAATGTTGTCTCCCTTTTGGAAAAATCAAAAACCAGAAGGGAGCAACATCTTTTTATTGCAGAAGGTGTTAGAGAGGTAACAGTCTGCATCGACAACGGATATGAAATAGAGAGTCTGTTCCTTAACAGCGGCATCTACCCTAACCTCCAGGATTTTCTCTCTCATCTTCCCTATAAATCCGCTTTAGAGAGCAGCCAATTATCCGTTTTTCTTTGCGCTCCTCATCTCTATTCTAAAATTGCATACAGAGAGAGCACAGAGGGGGTAGTGGCTGTAGTTGAACAGAAAAATTTTTCTTTGCAAGATGTTGTGATAAAAGGGCGTACGGGAGATTCTGCATTTGTTTTGGTGGTAGAGAGCGTAGAGAAACCCGGCAACCTTGGGGCTCTTTTACGCACCGCCGATGCATGCGGTGTAGATGCTGTCCTTGTATGTGACCATCTTACAGATATTTATAACCCCAATCTTATAAGAGCCAGTCTTGGTTCTTTCTTTACAGTACCGGTTGCCTCCTGCACAAACGAGGAGGCATACAATTGGCTCAGAGAGCATAATATAAAGATTTTTACAGCCCAGCTGCAGGATTCGGAATGGTACTACGATACTGATTTCAAACAGGGGACTGCAATAGTCATGGGAAGCGAGGCTAAAGGACTTTCCCCATTCTGGCGTAATGTGGCAGATGCACATATTAAAATACCTATGCTTGGGGAGATGGATTCGCTTAATGTCTCCGTCTCGGCCGGAGTACTGCTATACGAAGTTGTACGCCAACGGCTAATCGTTTTTTAATTTGACTTCAACAGAAAACGTGGTTCTTCTACACTTTTTGCTAATCTATTACACAGGCCAAATGGAATAAGTGGGTATTTATTGTTGCAAAAAACGGAATAAGTTGGCAAAATTACCGTAAAATTTATGGAATAAGTTAAATATTCAGGAGAGATGGTGTAATCTATCTCCCTATCTATTGTTGTATGTTCTTCAGTAATGAG
>CAVHKR010000076.1:0-1366 GCA_963636615.1 Acutalibacteraceae bacterium
ATCTCGTACAATGTTCCAAAAACATTTGTAAACAGGATGGGAATGTCTAATGCAAGAGTCTATTTAGCAGGAACTAATTTGCTTACATTTTCAGGACTTAACATTGATCCCGAAATAAAGGCAAGCGGATACTACTACTACAGTATGCCTGCTTTAAGAACTGTATCATTGGGAGTTGAAGTTAGTTTCTAATTGTTAAACTATATTGATTATGAAAAAATTTATAAATAAAACTATATTGTTTGTGCTGACAGCTGCAATCTTCTCCTCATGTAACGGATTTTTAGATAGATTGCCAACAGATTCTGTTCCGGCACAAAAAGCACTGGTAACCATAGAGGATGCCACAGTTGCTGTTAACGGTTTGTATACTCCATTAAAATATTATACAGTATATGGAACGTATATGGCCAGCATGGGTGATATGAGGGCAGATAATCTTTATCCACGTGAGATAGGTGGAAACAGTAGCGTAATTTACGCATTGGAGTATGAATCGGAGCAAAGCTCTTATTTTACACTTTGGTCTCAGTTTTATGCTGTAATCAACAGGTGTAATTCTTTTTTAGAGAATATTGACGCCTTGGAGACTAAATCAGATTCAGAAGAGGCTCTTAAGAACAGCTATAAGGGGGAAGCTTATGCCGTTAGAGCATTGTGTATGTTTGAGGTAGCAAAGTTATACGGATACCCATACCAGTACGACAAAGGTGCATCTTATGGTGCCGTAATATTAAAGAATACTGTATCTCCATCTGAGAGCCATGTAGCAAGAAGTTCTGTTGCCGAAACATACACTGCAGTAGAGGAGGATCTGAAAAATGCAGAATCTTTAATATCTAAAGATGTGAATTTAGGACATTTCAACTACTGGGCTGTAAAGCTCTTGCAAGCTAAGGTTGCCCTATACAAAGGGGATTACAGTACAGCCTATACAGCGGCTAAAACGGTAATAACCGGTTCTCCATACAGAATGGTCCCTAATGCCGAGTATCTGGCTTATTGGGGAAAGGAGGGAGACAAAGAGTCTGTACTTGAGCTTTTGGTTTCAACAAACGGAGACATAGACGGTGACGGAGGTTTTTACACCATTTATCACAATCTTTGGTTTGATGATAAGAATGCCGGTGCAAGTATAATCCCTACCAAGAAGTGGAGAGATTTGTTCAATGACACACCTAATGATGTAAGGGCACAGATGATTGCATACGATGACCCTACAACAGGTGCCAAGAAAACAGGAGAGTATTGGCTTAGAAAGTTTATAGGTAATAAGGATCAAGGATATACCTTTAGAAGGAACAATCCAAGAGTAATGCGTATAACCGAAGCATATCTTATAGCTGCCGAGGCCGGTTTGGAGGTT
>CAVHKR010000076.1:1398-7068 GCA_963636615.1 Acutalibacteraceae bacterium
GGTTGGAGCGTCTGACGCAAGCGATTATCTTAATATAGTTAGGAAACGTGCAGATCCAACTGTTGCCGATGTTACAGCTACATTAGCTCTTATCCAGCTTGAACGCCAGAAAGAGTTTATTGGCGAGGGTCACAGATTCTATGATGTTATGAGAAGAGGAGGTACAATAACGAGAGACCTTTCTGCAGATCCTCATGATTATGCCGGCGGTTCAGGATATAAGACCTCATTTAGTTGGGATTATTTCAAGGTAGCATTGCCTATATCTCATGAGCAGAGGATGATTTATCCGGAACTTCAACAGAATCCAGGATATAAGGATTAATATATAGTCTGAAGCTACTATAGAGAGGGTGACTAAAAAGTCGAAGGACGGATTAGTCACCCCTTTTTTTTGTTTAATAATTAGCTTACTTTTGCAATACCAACGGCTTGAATATTAAAAATTTTAATTATGAGTAGAGAGGCAAATTATCTGTATTCGCCACAAAGCAAGATGTCCCACATGATACTCAACGACAGTACATTATTGGATATTCTTAGAAGATTCAGCATACCGCTCGGATTCGGAGACAGAAATGTAGAGGAGGTGTGCAGATTACACTCCATTAATCCACGTTTTTTTCTTATAATTGCAAACATTAACTCCTTTTCTGCCTATCTGCCAACTGTAAAAGAGCTTAATCTTATTACAGCAGACGAGCTTATTAACTATCTCAAACGTTCCCATCATAACTATATCAACAGACGGATTAAGGTAATAGAGGAGAAGTTGCTGAATATAAGCGAATCGGCCCATGGCTGCGATTTCAAGCTGATACTGAAGTTTTTTAGAAACTATAAGGCCGAGGTCATAAAGCATTTTGATTATGAGGAGAATGTGGTTTTTCCATATATCAATTCACTCCTTGGTAAACAGACGCAGGCTGAACCATACTCAATAGAGCAGTACGAAGACAATCACAGCAACATAGATGACAAGCTAAGCGATCTTAAGAACATTATAATAAAATATCTACCATATGGAGAGATGACAGCCGATGATCTCTCTGCCGTAAATGATCTTCTAAAGGATATTTTCACATTTGAAGAGGATCTTGCAAAACACACAAGAATAGAGAATAAGGTACTTATTCCAATGGTGCATAGAATGGAGGTGTAGAATGGTAGAAAAAGTGAATTTAAAAAGGAGAGTCTTTATTATAGACCCGTCTCATATTGTTGTCTTGGGGCTGCAATCCATTATTTCAGATTCGCTTAAATTAACTGTATGTGAATCCGGTACAGATATATACAAATCAATGGAAAGGCTCTTTGTTGTAAAGCCGGATATTGTTCTCATAAATCCGCTTTTCATGGATCTGAACAAGAAATTATATTCAAAAGGGTTATACGAGGGGGCATTATATTGTTCAATAGGGTATAGTTCAAATTCGTTCTACAACGGAAACTTTGAGATTACAGATTCTCCATCAAAGATTCTACGAATAGTTGAATCGCTGAACCTATCTGAAGAACAGAGCGAAACAGCAGGAAAAGGGGAGGAGTTGTCTCAACGGGAAAAAGAGATACTTGTAGCTGTAGCAAAGGGGATGCACAATAAGGAGATAGCCTCTGAATTTAACATATCAATACACACCGTTATCTCTCACAGAAAGAATATATCAAAAAAGACCGGAATAAAATCTGTATCCGGATTTGTTGTCTACGCTCTGCTCAATAATCTTGTTGACGAGAGTGATATACAGGAGTAATATTACAGTATTTCTAAAAAAGTGCTACTTTTGCCACTTGAAACAGAAAAAAGAGAACAGAGATGGCTAAAATTATACTTACGGGAGACAGGCCGACTGGCCGATTGCATTTGGGACATTATGTGGGTTCATTAAAGAGAAGGGTAGAGTTGCAGAACTCCGGCCTTTATGACAAGATTTTCATAATGATAGCAGATGCACAAGCCCTTACAGACAATGCAGATAATCCTGATAAGGTACGCCAGAATATCATAGAGGTTGCACTTGACTATCTTTCAGTTGGACTGGATCCCACAAAGAGCACCATGTTCATCCAGTCTCAGATTGCCGAGCTATGCGAGCTTACATTTTACTATATGAACCTCGTTACGGTTTCAAGACTCCAGAGGAATCCAACAGTCAAAGCAGAGATTCAGATGAGAAATTTTGAGACCAGCATTCCTGTAGGATTCTTTACCTATCCCATAAGCCAGGCATCTGACATAACCGCTTTTAAAGCTACCATAGTACCGGTTGGAGAGGATCAGGAACCTATGATTGAGCAGACAAGAGAGATAGTAAGAAAATTTAACTCAATATATGGAAATGTTTTGGTAGAGCCGGAGATTCTGCTTCCGGACAATTCTGCCTGTCTGAGACTTCCCGGCACAGACGGAAAAGCAAAGATGAGCAAGTCATTGGGCAACTGTATATATTTATCAGACAGTTCAGAGGAGGTTAGAAAAAAGGTTATGAGCATGTATACAGATCCAGGACATCTAAAGGTAGAGGATCCCGGAAAAGTGGAGGGGAATACTGTTTTCACATATTTGGATGCTTTCTGCAAGGATGAGCATTTTGTAAAATACTGGCCGGATTATGCTAACCTTAATGAGGTAAAAGAGCACTATATGCGCGGAGGACTTGGCGATGTTAAGGTTAAAAAATTCCTGTATGCAATATTAGAGGAGCTTCTTACACCAATAAGATTACGCAGAAAAGAGTATGAACAGGATATACCGGGAGTGTATATAATGCTCAAGACCGGAAGCGACATTGCAAGAGAGGTTGCGGCGACAACCTTGGCAGAGGTTAAAGATGCAATGAAAATCAACTACTTTGACGATAAGGAGATGATAGAGGCTCAGGCAAAGAGCTTTCAGTCAATATAAACGATTAAGCCGAGGCAGATTAAACTGCAGATTCTTGCTAAAAAGAAATACATTTTTATTCTAATCTTTTTAGGTAGGTGTTTAGCCGAAAACGACACGGCAACAGAGTCTTGCGGCATCGGCATCAGGCTTGCAGCTCATAGAATAGTGAGGAACCGACATTGCAATATCGGATGCAATTCGGGTAGAAATATCCATCAGAGTGCGTTCCCATCTTACTAAAGAAACAGCCCCGGAGAAGTTGGCATAGGAGCGTATGCCGTCCAATCGGCTAATTTTGTTTTCGGGTGCTTGTCTAAGAGAGACAATAGCTTTTACAGGGACTCGCACATTGCGATAACAGGGGGTCTTGCCACTCCAGGGTGTTCCATAGGCATAGAGCTGTCCCTGTTCAAGACTGAGTAACGGATTGTCATCGTTTACCAATTCAGCACCCGGAATATTCTCCAACCACAGACGGCTATGCGTGCTTTTTCCGGTGCCGCTGGGACCGAGAAATAATACGGCCCGGCCATTGAGAGCTACAACAGATGCATGTATCAGGAGAATGGAATGTTTTGGAGCGTTGTAGGAAAACATGATTCTAAGGAGTAAGTCTA
The DNA here is from genome assembly GCA_963636615.1 of Acutalibacteraceae bacterium. Classification (GTDB taxonomy): domain Bacteria; phylum Bacteroidota; class Bacteroidia; order Bacteroidales; family UBA932; genus Egerieousia. Next base: position 4,903 of record CAVHKR010000076.1, read on the forward strand.
ACAGGAATGAGACTTGGTAGGGCTTCATCTCCGGTTCCGGATAGTAATCTCCGGAGCAGTTGTCATGGCGTAGAAGGAGACTACCTAAAGAGGGTGAGGTGCAGGTACTGATTCTGAACCAAGTCCCCTCCGGACGTTTAAGTGCTCTAAAGTATGGTTCTGTTTCTCTAAAATCCATAATAAGACCCTCATCGGAATCAATATTTAAAGGAGCCTCGGAGGGGGTGTGGATGTTAAGGCTGAAAGCCGGTTTATATGAATCATTAGTTACAAACGGTTCAAGTGTAGTGAGATCTAACATATTGGGCTCAAGACCTGGCAGGAGCTCTTCTTTCCTCTGCAGAAAAGATCTACGAGGCTCTTTGTCACCGGCTCTGATAGGCAGCACATCTACAAGTGACAAACCGGATGCGGCAGCCTCAATACGTAATCTTACCTGATCTGAATAGGGCATGGGGCTCCATGGTGTCTCAAACAGAATGTTAAAAGACAATGGACCAATACGGTAGTGCTTGGTTACTGCTCCAAGGTCGCTATTCAATGATTCCATTATCTTTTAGTTTAAGGCAGAGTGCCTTTACATCTGCCAGGGCATTTTCTGCCGCAACATCATATCTCTGCTGTAGCAAGGCTACAAGGGATTCTTCTGTGAACTCACCGCTGCCAACAGATTCAAGCAGGTAGGCAGCAGTCTCATTAAGCACTACCAATTTACTGAAATTTGCATAGTTGCTTCCCTCTCCGGAGATAACTTTTTCACCGCAAATCTCACGGATTACAAAACCGCCCTTTATTTTCATTTAATAGCTTTGTTAATTCCTGTTTTGTTTATAATTCCTATTGGCAGCAAAGTTAATATTTTTCTATATTTTTGCGCTATCAATGGTAGAAGCAGTAAAGACTGTTTAAAACAGATGGAAAGGATAACCGTAAATAACGACAGTTTTTTTATAGATGTTATTAGTCTGTTGCGAGAGGGCAAGAGGGTGGCTATCCCTGTGAATGGGGTGAGTATGCTGCCATTTATAGTGGGGAATAGAGATCTTGTTGTTCTCGAAGGGGTGGAGGGGGCTTCCCCAATTAATATGCCACACCGGAGCGTAAAGATTGGAGATGCCGTACTTTTTCGTTATAACGGTCATTTTCTGCTTCACCGGATATTGGATTTTAATATAGAGGGTATGGCTGTAATCCAGGGAGATGGTGTTATTGTTGCCAAGGAGTATTGTGGACGCAAGGAGATATTCGGGAGAGTTGTCTCTGTGATTAAGGGAGGAAAACGCAATGTTGATGTGAACAGCAGATGGTATTACCTAAAGCTTAGGATATGGTTGGTGCTGACTCCGTTCCGCAGAATCCTCTTAGGAGTATGCAGACGTCTGCAACGACAGGGCTGAGGAGTTTATACATCAACGATGGGATAAGAATTATATTTTCTAATTTTTATACAACTTCTTATATAGGGGCTACTAAATTGAAGCGTGACAGACCCTTGTTAGTTATTCTCTTCTCTCTCCTCTATAATTTCTCTATAATGAAAATTCATTATCTATACAGAAATCCAAAAGTTCTGTAATCTTGTCTTTGTCTAAATGTTGGCCTATAAAGACAATCTTAACCATTCTGTCTCCGAATTTGTCATCCCAATCTTTTACTATACTTGGATCCTGTGCTGCCATCTGTAACAGCTCCTCCTCCGGTGCGGTTGCGTACCATTGACCGGCCTCTTGCAGGGTCTTCTGTACACCGGCCTGCTCAAAAAGATATGACATATCGGGATTGTCATTAAAATAACAGATACCTTTAGCTCTAATGATCTCTACAGGCCATCTTTTTGCTACAAAGCTGTCGAATCTGTTTATATCAAACGGTTTGCGCCTGTAATAGACAAATGTACCAATCCCATACTCCTCTGCCTCACCCTCTTCATGATGATGGTGGTGGTGAAGCCCATGTTCATGCTCTTCGTGTGCTTCATGTTCATGATGATGCTCATGTTCATGTTCATGTTCATCCTCTTTATTATGCTTGTAGTTGTGTTCATGGTGTTCGGCAAGAGCTTCATGTTCCTCCTCTTCGGTTGCAGCTCTTTCAAGTTCTCTTACCCAGCCCGCTGATGCTGAAACAGCGTTATAATCAAACATTTTGGTGTTGATGATTGCAGGA
>CAVHKR010000077.1:0-7047 GCA_963636615.1 Acutalibacteraceae bacterium
CAATATTCCTGGCATCACCTGTATATCCTATCTCTTCAAATGTTTCCTGAAAGCATTTTATAAAATCAACAATATTGAATACCTTTCCCTTATCTGCTATTGTATAGCTGTCAAGCCAGCGAAAGTCTGAATAGCAGTTATTGATGGTATCTTCGAAAATCTTGTCAAGAGGGGTACTCATAGAGACACCGGCAGCAAATGCTGTTTTCAGAGTGGATTTATATGTCTCAAGTCTTACATTTTTGGGTGGCACAAATGGATTAAAGACAAAAGGAGAGATAAAATTCTTCCCCGGGGTAAAAACCTGCAACTCATGAATACTCTGAATTAATGAGCGGTATTCGTTCTTTGCGGGTTCTATAACAAGGAATGGAATATGGTGTTGCTTCCACAGACGATCAAGCAGACCTACCGAGAATGTAGTCTTTCCAGACCCCGGTGTTCCAACAATAAGCATGTGTTTTGCAAGATCTTTGAGTGTAAGTCCTATGACATCCCCACTTGAAGAGGAGCGTAACGCTCCAAAAGTAATATCACCGGCATTAATGAGATTTGTGGAATACGTACGATTGTTTTTTGTGGCTTCATTAACCTTATAACCTGCGCCAATTTTATCGCTGCCTATTGGTAGTCGGAAAAAAGATGCAGCTTCATCTGCAGTTATTACATAAGGGAACCGGTATAAAGAGGGAGGAACTACACCACTGCTCCACAGGGTGCTATTACGGCCCTTATTCATGAGTATATCGTTAACAACCCATGGTTGTGAATATATTGCCTCCATTCCATCAGATACTTCTGCCGTTGTCAGACCAATAAAATTTAGGCTGGGAACATTGCTTTTTGTACTGCTCAGTTGGCCTAATGTTCTGGTAGCAATGTTATCAATTGACTGGTTTTCACTCCATATAAGAATATTATAGTTAAATAGAGCTCGTCCCTTATTCTCATTATAATAGTGGTAAACAGCAGCAATACGGTTGGCAGATGATATACTCACATTTCCTATCTGCCCATCATTAACGCCACGGTTGAGCATACTAATGTTTTGATTCACCTGATTCAGCTCAGTTAGTTCCTCTTTCCTATAGAATGTTGGTATTAATTGGAAAGAGACAGCACTTAAAGGGTGATTTATAAGAACATTTGCTATGCGATCCAATTCAGTATAATCAAGAGGCAACATATCATAAGCAAAACAAGCCGGGAAGAAACTGTTTTGGAGATCTTCTATACGTTCCTCCTTTACAATGGCTTTTACACTATGGTTATCCGAAAGATAATTTACAAAGTGTTGATACATATCCATTGACAGCTCTTCCATGCTGTATTTATCACTCATAAGTGTAGCTTTAAAAATACTCATGAAAGTGGAAGCAAGGCGTTCAGCTTCACGCTGTTCTATATGGATAACCCTTACAATACAAAATAAATCTACATTGGCCTTATATGGTTGGTTTGTTACAGGTTTTGATATCCACTGTATTTCAAACGCCACATCAATCGCCTCACCAATCCGGATATATGTATCTTTGTATTGTTGATACACCTCTGCAAGCATCACTGCCATATCCTTAGCGGTTTTCTCTACCGTCAATTGCTGCCCCTGTACAGAAAGGTCATCGGAGATGATTGATATATGCGGAATGTCAGTAATATGAATTATACTTACACTGATATATTCTCCACTATTTATCCTTGTAGAACTTATCATTGCATTATAAGGTTATCATAGTTTAAGTTTTTTAATACTTCTCTCTCTAAGAGATGTATCACGGCCACGAAGTTAAGCAATTTATTGGGAATTCCGCTATAGAATGGCTGTTTTTTGTTCAGTCGCTTTCGTTTTTTGAGAGACTTGCTAATCAAATATTGAGTAAATCTGATTTATGAAAAATTAGTTTTATTTGGTAATCAAATAGTTACATTGCATGAGAAACTTTAATACATCTCTTAGAGAGAGATGTTATTTTTATAAGAGAATCTATACAGGCCATAAGTCGTTAAAAAAGGGCGTTTCGTCTATTTTATTTCACCTATAATCTATAGGTATCTACTTTTGCATCAACTCTTCCCGATAACAGATTAATAGGTTGAGTCAGTTAGTTTTTTTATTCTTGGTGATTTTGTTTTTGTTTAAGGTTAATGACATTTTAAAAGTTGTCGGGAAGATTTATTTTTATTTAAAATAATAGATGCTTATGACAGGAAAGTTTTTTTTAATTGGGGGCACAGCCCTGCTGCTGATTGGCGGCACAAGCGGATTAAACGATGCTGCAGCTCAAGGCCGGACCTGCAGATGGAATCTGGATTCATGTATAAACTATGCTGTAAACAACAATATAGATGTGAGAAGAAGCATAGTTAGCCTTAAATCCGGCATGGAGGATGTTTCCGGAGCCAAGGCAGCCTTTCTGCCAAGCGTAAGTGCCGGGTCATCCCAAAACTTCACATACTTGCCAAGCAGCGATGTAAATGACCATACATCTTACAGTGGTAACTACACTGTTACCGCCTCATATAATATCTATCAGGGAGGGAAACGGTCTTACAACCTGCAAAACTACAATTTAACGTCAAAGAGCAACGAGCTCTCTGTATTGGACAACAAGATTCAGATAAAGCAGTCTGTAATTGAGGCGTACATTCAGGTTCTTTACAATATGGAAACCGTAAATATAAATAAAAACACAGAGGAGGTTTCTCGCAAGCAGATGGAGAGAGGTGAGGCTCTGTTAGAGGTAGGTTCTATATCTAAGGTAGACTACGCGCAACTTGTAAGCAGGTACAAGACAGATTATTCCAACAGGATTGCGGCAGAAAACAATCTGTCCAATGCCGTGCTGACGCTGAAACAGCTGTTGGAGATGGATATAACAGATAACATAGAGGTGGAGCAGATGCAGGTTTCCAATGATGAGATAATGGCATTGATACCCTCTAAGGAGGAGATATATTATGGAGCACTTGATATCATGCCGCAGATTAAGAGCGGGGAGATAGATAAAGAGATAGCCGAACTTAATGTAAAAAGTGCAAAAAGCGGATTCAGGCCAACATTATCTGTATCTACCGGTGTTGGAACAAGCCACAACTCAAACGGGAGCGGCAGTTTTTCTAACAAGTTATGGAATAATTTTAACCAGAATGCAGGTTTGTCTCTAAGCATCCCCATATACTCAAACAGGCAGAACAGAACAGCTGTGAACAAGGCTAATTTAGCCGTTGAAACGGCAGATCTTCAGCTTGCCAATGCCAAGAAGCAGCTGCTGCAACAGATTGAGTCTATCTATTTGGACGCTGTTTCTGCACAGACAAGATACCCGGCTGCAGTGGAGGCCGAGAGAGCTGCAAAGGAGACATACAATCTTACAAACCAGCAATTTGAGATTGGAATGAAGAATACATTGGAGCTGTTGACCGCCCAGAATGACTATCTTACAGCGCAACAGGAGGTACTGCAGAGCAAATATACTGTTGTAAGAAACCGTCTGCTGCTTGAAACGTACACGGTACAATCGTTGAGTCTGTAAAGAGATGGCAAAGAGATGGCAAACATCCAAAGCAGAGATATTATAAAGGATTAAAATCGGGAGTTTAAAAATTAAAGAGAAAACAAGATATACATTATGATAAAGTCTAAAAAATTAAAAAAAGCCATTGTTGTGGCAGCCGCGTTGGTAGTGGTTTTCTTTGTATGGAAAATTTTCATAAATGGCGGCAAAAAAGAGAGGATAACACTCAATACTCAAAAAATTGAGTACAAGAGCATGTCGAACAGCGTAACGGCGACAGGCACATTGGAACCTGTTATAAAAGTGGATGTAGGTACACAGGTTTCCGGTATCATAGACAAGATTTACGTAGACTATAACAGCGAGGTTAAAAAAGGGCAGCTTATCGCCGAGATGGATAAAGTTACACTTCAATCCGAGCTGCAGGGAACCCAGGCAGAGGTAGCCTCAAACAAGACCCAATATGAATATCAGCTTAAGAATTACAACAGGAACAAAGTACTGCACGAAAAGGGACTGCTGAGCGATTCTGAATATGAGACAGCTCTTTACCAGTATGAAGTTGCAAAAAACAACTATGACAAGAGTCTTGCTACACTCGACAAGGTTAAAAGAAATCTTGGATACGCAACAATCAACAGCCCTATAGATGGTGTAGTTATAAGCCGTGCCGTTGAGGAGGGACAGACAGTTGCTGCAGGATTCAGCACCCCTACCCTCTTTACCATTGCAAACGACCTCACCCAGATGCAGGTTATAGCAGATGTAGATGAAGCTGATATTGGAGAGGTAAAGGAGGGGCAGTCAGTTGAATTTACAGTAGATGCCTATCCTAACGATGTTTTCCGCGGCTCGGTGACACAGGTGAGATTGGAGGCAACCGTTACTAATAATGTTGTGACATACGAAGTTGTAATAAATGCCCCTAACCCGGACTATAAACTTAAACCGGGACTTACAGCCAACGTTACCATAACTACAATGCAGAAAGACAATATCTTAGCCGCACCATCAAAGGCGTTTAGGTTTAATCCCGACAATGAGCTGTTACATTCAATAAATATATCTGTAACTACTCCCGATACACAGACAACAGCAGGAAAATATCTGTGGGTCAAACAGGGCAATACGCTTAAGGCGGTAGCTGTTAATGTTGGTGTGAATTCGGGCAATTTTACAGAGATAGTAAGCGGAGATATTAAGGCAGGTGATGAGGTGGCTGTCGGATTGGATTCTTTTGACCCACTTGTTGCTGCCAACGCATCGAAAGAGCAGAGTCCGTTTATGCCACAGCCTCCCGGAAGAAAGAAATAGTGTGAGATAATTATTTGATTATCAAAACAGATTCTAACAACAAATTAAAATGAAAGAGATAATAAGATTAGATAATATAAAGCGAGAGTTTTTTGTTGGAGAGGAGATTGTACATGCTCTTAGGGGGGTAAGCTTTGTGATAAACGAGGGGGAGTTTGTAACTATCATGGGAAAATCCGGTTCCGGCAAGAGTACCCTGCTTAACACCCTCGGATGCCTGGATACACCCTCTTCCGGAGAATATTACTTAGACGGTATAAGTGTAAGGACAATGGGCAAGAACGATCGCGCAACACTTAGAAACCGGAAGATAGGATTTGTCTTTCAGAACTATAACCTGCTTGCTAAGACAACAGCCCTTGAAAATGTAGAGTTGCCGCTTATGTATAATCCAAGCGTAAGTGCTGCCGAAAGAGAGCGCAGGGCAAAAGAGGCTCTAATTGCTGTCGGACTTGGAGAAAGGCTGTATCACAAAAGCAATCAGATGAGTGGCGGCCAGATGCAGAGAGTTGCCATTGCAAGAGCACTTGTAAACAATCCGGCAGTCATCCTTGCAGATGAGGCAACAGGAAACCTTGATACCAGGACCTCCTTTGAGATATTGGTACTTATGCAAAAGCTGCACGCAGACGGAAGGACGATAATATTTGTAACACACAATCCCGATATTGCACAGTACAGCAGCCGAAACATTATGCTCAAGGATGGCAGGGTTATAAGCGATACAACCAACAGCAACATATTAAGTGCTGCAGATACATTGGCTAAAATACCAAAAGAGGAGAATTAGAGATGAATGGAACAAATCTATTTAAAATAGCTTTAAAAGCCCTCGCAAACAATAAGATGAGAGGATTTCTCACAATGTTGGGGGTTATAATCGGAGTAGCCTCCGTCATAACTATGCTTGCCATTGGACAAGGGTCAAAGAGGAGTATTCAGGAGCAGATAAGCGAGATGGGCAGCAACATGATAATGATACATCCAGGAGCGGACAGAAGAGGTGGAGTAAGGCAGGATGCATCATCTATGGAAACACTGAAACTCACAGATTTCGAAAGTCTTAGAAACGAGAGCAGATATCTTACAAGTGTCTCCCCATCTGTAAACAGCAGCGGACAGATTATATACGGAGCACAGAATGCACGTGGAACAGTCTATGGCGTAAATGAGGAATTTCTTACCATAAGAAGATACCAGATAGATGATGGGGAGATGTTTACGGATCAGGACATTGCTACCAGCGCCAAGGTCTGCATAGTGGGTAAAACGGTCATAGACAACCTATTTCCAAACGGGGAAAATCCGGTGGGAAAGGTAATAAGGTTCAACTCTATCCCCCTAAAGATTATAGGGACCTTAGTATCAAAGGGATATAACTCTATGGGTATGGATCAGGACGATGTCATTATTGCCCCCTATTCTACTGTGCAGAAGAGGATGCTTGCAATCACACACCTGCAAAGCATATTCGCAGCCGCAATAAACGAGGATTACACAGAAAAGGCATCTGAAGAGATTACCGAGATTCTAAGGAGAAACCACAAACTCAAAGAATCAGATGAGGACAACTTTACTATAAGATCTACCAAGGAGATAAGCGAAATGCTTACATCAACGTCAGATTTGATGACCATACTCCTTTCTGCCGTTGCAGGAATCTCTCTGTTAGTTGGAGGTATTGGTATCATGAACATTATGTATGTAAGTGTAACAGAGCGAACGAGAGAGATTGGACTTAGAATGAGCATAGGAGCAAAAGGGAGAGACATACTTGCTCAGTTTCTTATTGAATCTGTGCTTATAAGCATTACCGGAGGTCTATTGGGAGTTATATTCGGAGTCTTTGCAGCACTCGCTGTAAACTTTATAGCACACTATCCTATATACATACAGCCTTGGAGCATTATGCTTGCATTTGGCGTCTGTACCGTAACAGGTGTTTTCTTTGGATGGTACCCTGCTAAAAAGGCCTCAAACTTAGACCCTATTGATGCTCTCAGATACGAATAAAGAAAAAAGAGCCCGACTCATAAAATGGAGGACAAAATGATTACCTTTGACAGCATGAATCTTAATGAAAAAAGAAAGAAAGGCTGGATAGTATTGCTGATAAACATTATCAGTTGGGGTATATTGTTTTGTCTTCCGCTGTTTTTTAAGAAATTAGACAGGCATCCGCTCACATTTGTAGGGTATTTGGGCTACTGCACTATCA
>CAVHKR010000078.1:0-7022 GCA_963636615.1 Acutalibacteraceae bacterium
GTCATCATTAGACTCCTGATATATGTTTATAAGAGAGACTAAGATGCTCTGGCTTGTAGGATATTTGGTAAAACCGGCAGCAAGTATCTCCTTAGCCTTTAATGTATCGCCACTTGCTTTATAGCTCTCAGCCAATGTAGAGTGTACATCACCCTTCATATCATAATCAATGGCAAGACATTTCTCAAAATAGTTAATAGCTCTGCCATTATCCTTAGCCATTGCAGCTGTAACGGCAGTATAGTAGATGATAGTACTATCTACCATGCCAAGAACAGGGCTTCCCGATACCTTAAGAGAGTTCTCAAAATTATCGGAAGCTGCCTTGTAGTTGCCAATTGAATAACTGTTCATTGCCTCATTTACAAATCTGTCTTTTAGAGAGGTCATATTTTCTACTATAGCCTTTGTCTGAGCCTTCTTTACATCCTTTTCATTAGCCTTTAAAAGGGCATCAAGAGAGAGCATTAAAGCATTATCTGCAACGGGTTTGGTAACAATCCACGCCTGTAACTGCCCGGCTTCGTTATAGTAAAGCTTCTTGTCTGCATACTCATCAACATTGTAGCTTACACCGCCAATCTCCTCTTGTGTTGAGTTGAGTATCTGCTGGTCTTTAAGAATCATCTTAACCTCCATTTGAGAGGCACCCTGCCAAACTCCCTTTGTAGGAAGATCATAAGCATCAATATAGGCAACACCTAACTTTACCCATGTAGCTGGATTCTCCGCCTTTTTAGCATTTTGTGTATCGGCTAAAGCCTTTTCCAAGTTTTTAGTCTGTGCGCTTGCCACAGTTGCGGTAAGCAATACTGCCAAGCCTAATAATACTTTTCTCATTATCGTCAATTTTTTAATTGTAATTACTCTTTAATATCATTTACAGCCCCATCCCCTGCATCTGCATCCGACGAGTTCTGCAGTTTCTCCTCTGATTTGTTAACAACACAGACAGCAGCTATACTGTCTCCTTCCCTTATATTAATCAGCTTAACACCCTGAGTTGCACGTCCGGCCACCCTTATATCAGAAACGGCCATTCTTATAGTTATTCCCGATTTGTTTATAATCATCAGATCCTTATCCTCTGTCACATCCTTTAGAGCTATAAGTTTACCTGTCTTCTCGGTAATATTGAGTGTCTTTACCCCTTTTCCACCCCTATTGGTAAGCCTGTAATCATCGAGCTCAGACTTCTTACCATATCCGTTTTCACTGACTACCAATATGGTACGCTTCTCCTCCTCCCCTTTATTTGGATTGACACAAATCATACCAATAACCTCATCCCCTTCATTTATTGTAATACCGCGTACACCGGCAGCCACCCTGCCTATAGCCCTTGCATCCTCCTCACTGAATCTTACACAACGCCCATCATGTCCGGCTATAAGAATCTGGGAGTTTCCATCTGTCATCATGGCCTCCAAAAGTTCATCCCCATCCTTTATGGTTATAGCATACACACCGTTGGTTCTTGGTCTTGAATAGGCCTCCAATGTTGTCTTCTTTACAATACCACGTTTGGTTCCAAGGACAATATAGTGAGAATTTATATACTCCTTGTCATTAAGGTTCTTTACATTAATGTAAGCACAAACCTTATCCTCATTCTCTATATTTATAACATTCTGAATAGCACGGCCTTTAGAGGTCTTGCTTCCCTCCGGAATCTCATACACCTTAAGCCAAAAGCACTTGCCGTTCTTTGTAAAGAAGAGCATTGTACTATGCATGTTGGCCACATATATATGCTCTATGAAATCCTCATCTCTGGTTGTGCTTCCTTTTGTGCCAATACCACCCCTGTTCTGCAATTTGTACTCGGCCAAAGGTGTTCTCTTTATATACCCCATGTGAGAGATTGTAATGACAACATCCTCATCTGCATAGAAATCTTCCGGATTAAAGTCATCTGCAGTCATCTCTATCTTTGTCCTTCTCTCATCCCCATATTTTGCCAGTAGTTGTGCAAGTTCATCCTTTATGATCTGCATCTGCATACCGTAATTTGCAAGCACCTCCTTAAGATATGCAATTGTTTTCATCAGCTCGTTGTATTCTGCAGTAAGCTTCTCCTTTTCCAATCCGGTCAGCTGTCTCAAACGCATCTCCACAATTGCAGATGCCTGAATCTCGGAAAATGCAAATCTGTCAATCAGTCCCTGCCTTGCTTCATCAACGGTCTTGGCTGCCCTGATTATAGCAATAACCTCATCTATGAAATCCAGAGCCTTTAGCAGAGCTGCTACGATATGCGCACGCGCCTCTGCCTTTTTGAGATCAAATTGCGACCTTCTGACAATTACATCATGTCTGTGCCTTACATAATACTTTATCAGTTGCTTCATGTTAAGAAGACGCGGACGTCCATCTACAAGTGCAATATTGTTTACAGAGAAACTGGATTGCATTGCAGTGTACTTGTAAAGCATATTGAGAACCACATTTGAAACGGCACCCATCTTAAGGCGTATTACAATACGCATTCCTTGTCTATCACTCTCATCGTTAACGTATGAGATGCCATCTATCTTCTTATCCTCAACAAGTTCCGCTATCTTCTCTATAAGCTCACGCTTGTTAACCATATAGGGAATCTCTGTAACAACTATGGTCTCCCTTCCGTTGGCCGCTACCTCTATCTCTGTCTTTGCCCTTACAACAATCCTCCCTTTACCTGTCTCAAAAGCATCCTTTATACCCTGCAATCCCTGAATAATGCCTCCGGTAGGGAAATCGGGACCCTTTATATGCTGCATAAGCTCCTCTACCGTAATGTCATTGTTGTCTATATAGGCATCTATAGCACTGCAGACCTCCCCAATATTGTGCGGCGCCATATTGGTTGCCATTCCCACCGCAATGCCCGAAGTTCCGTTAAGAAGAAGCAGCGGAGCCTTGGCTGGCAGAACAACCGGCTCTTTTAGAGTATCGTCAAAATTATTTACAAAATCTACCGTATCCTTATCCAAATCAGCAAGCACCTCTTCTGACAGAGAATTGAACCGAGCCTCCGTATAACGCATGGCTGCAGGAGAATCACCGTCTATAGAGCCAAAGTTACCCTGACCTTTTACCAAAAGATACCTCAAACTCCAATCCTGAGCCATTCTCACCATAGTTTCATATATGCTGGAATCCCCGTGTGGGTGATATTTACCCATTACATCTCCAACTATACGGGCAGATTTTCTATATTGGCCTCCAGATGTAAGCCCCAACTCACTCATCCCATACAGCACCCTTCTCTGCACCGGTTTAAGCCCGTCACGCACATCCGGCAACGCCCTGGCCACAATAACAGACATAGAATAATCTATGTACGCGCTCTTCATCTGATCCTCTATATTGATCTTTTGTATTCTGCCATGTATCTGATCTAATTCCATATATTACATTACTCCAATAAACAGGATGCACACGCACCCGAATAAGCGTACAAAACTACTACTTTTTTTTGAAATGAAGAACTATAATTGCTATTTTAGCGCAAAAATTAGAGCACAGATGCAGTTGATATTTTCCAATGAAGTAAATGCTATATTATCCTATTCCAAAGAGGAGGCAATGAGGCTTGGAAGCTACTTCATCAATACAGATCATATAGTCCTGGGGATTCTAAGACATGGAGACAACCGTGCCGTTAAATTTCTTCACAAGGCATGCATTGATACCAACGATCTGATATTAGGCATTGAGGATGCCATAGACAACAAAGAGATTGTACCATACGAAAACGAAGACAAGATAGTACTCTCAAAGTCAAGCGAAAATGCTCTAAAAATTATGTTCTTGGAGGCTCGGGGGCTAAAATCTGCAAAACCGGATTCACTTCACCTTTTGTTGGCAATCCTAAGGACAGACAGCTCCAAAGCACAGACACTGCTTGAGGAGAAAAATATCACTTACGACACTATTAAGGAGTATGCCGTAAACAGTGACACTCTTAATAACAACATAACAAGAAGAAAGATGAGCAAAGAATATGCAGGCGGGCAGGGGGATGAGAAAGAGACTAAAAGCAGGACAGCAAGGCACTCCGGCAAGAATGCGACACCGGTTTTAGACAGTTTCGGTTATGACCTGACCAAAGCTGCTGCCGGTGGAAAATTGGATCCTGTTGTAGGCAGAGAGCGTGAGATAGAGCGGCTTGCACAGATTCTTGGCAGAAGAAAGAAAAACAACCCTATACTTATAGGGGAGCCCGGGGTTGGAAAGTCTGCCATAGCCGAGGCATTGGCAATAAGAATATCACAGGGAGAAGTATCTCCTGCATTACAAAACAAGAGATTGGTTTCTATAGACATAGGCTCTGTAGTTGCAGGAACAAAATACAGGGGGCAGTTTGAGGAGAGGATGAAAGCCATTATAAATGAGCTGTATAGTCATCCGGAAATCATTATCTTCATAGATGAGATGCACACACTCATTGGTGCCGGAGGTTCTGCAGGCTCATTGGATGCCGCAAACATGTTGAAGCCTGCTTTAGCCAGAGGTGAAATCCAGTGTATCGGGACAACCACATTAGACGAATATCGTCAGTTCATAGAGAAAGACGGTGCATTGGACAGGCGTTTTCAGAAGATAATGGTAGAGCCTACCAATTTTAAAGAGACCCTCTCCATTTTAGATAGCATTAAGGGGAGATATGAAAAGCACCACAACGTAAAGTACACAGATGAAGCCCTGAAAGCTGCAATAAGATTAAGCGGACGATACATAACAGACAGGAATCTCCCCGATAAGGCCATAGATATAGTTGATGAGGCAGGCAGTCGCGCTCACCTTAAAAACCTTAAAGTTCCCAAAAAACTTATACAATTGGAGAAGGAGTTGGAGGTGCTTAAAAAGAACAAAAAAGAGGCGGTTGACACCCTTAATTTTGAGAAGGCTGCAATGTACAGAGATTTGGAGAGGGAGAGAACAAGCGAGATAGAGAGGTACAGGAAGAGTTGGGAGAACAGGATAGCAAAAGCCCCTACTTTGGTAACAGAGGAGGATATTGCCGTAGTATTGAGCATGTCTACCAATATTCCGGTTAACAGGATAGCCCAAAGTGAGACCAATAAATTAATCAATATGGGGCAACGCCTAAAAGAGCTTGTCATTGGGCAGGATGATGCCGTTGACAAGGTGACAAAAGCAATAAGGCGTAACCGCGCAGGACTTAAGGACCCCAACAAGCCGATTGGCACATTCCTATTCCTTGGGCCTACAGGAGTAGGCAAGACACAGTTGGCCAAAGTATTGGCTCAATATATGTTTGACTCCACCGACAATCTTATAAGGATAGACATGAGCGAGTATATGGAGAAATACTCGGTTAGCCGCCTTATTGGAGCGCCTCCCGGATATGTAGGATATAATGAGGGGGGACAGCTCTCCGAGAGGGTAAGACACAAGCCCTATTCGGTTGTACTGCTCGATGAGGTTGAAAAAGCCCATCCCGATATATTCAATCTGCTGTTGCAGGTTCTGGATGAGGGAAGGCTTACAGACAGCACAGGCAAGTATATTGACTTCCGTAATACAGTGCTTATACTAACCTCAAATATAGGAACAAGCGAGCTGAATGATTTTGGCAGCGGGCTTGGTTTTGCCACATCATCCAATAAAGATGATAATGAAGCCTCAAAAAAGATTATAGACAAAGCCCTTAAAAAGGCTTTCACTCCCGAATTCCTTAACAGACTGGATGAGCAGATAACATTTAACAAACTCACTAAAGAGGATATCGCTAAGATTATTGAGATAGAACTTAAAGGGCTATATGCAAGAGTAGAGGAGGCAGGATACAAGCTGAAAATAACGCCTCAGGCCAAAAAGTTTGTTGCAGAGGTTGGCTACGACTCGCAATATGGCGCCCGTCCGCTAAAGAGAGCTATTCAAAAGTACATAGAGGACCCTCTTGCAGAGAAGATTATATCGGGAAGCATAAGATTGGGAGAGATAATAACAGTGGGGCTGAACAGAGAGAGGAACTGCACAAAAATAGATTAGAGGCTGTATGGCTTTATATATTTTAAACTTCCAAGATTAAAGAGGGTGTAAAGAGGGGCATCCTCTTTTTTTTGTTTTGCTCTCGATATGGGGATACGTTGGTAGCTCCCCGCCATTACGGCAAATTCTACGGGTTTCCTAAAGCCGCACTCCAAGAAGCCAAGCTGTGTATAGGTTGCTCCTCCGGAAAACTCCAAATCTGCATAACTCATTATTTCATACGGCCTTTGATTAATATTAGCCACTCCCACACAGATAGTTCTCTCAAACTCCTTTAGCAGCCTGCCCATGCCACCAACAACCCTCACTCCGGGCATGGAGGCATAGCGTACCCATTCGTACGAATCAACAATAATTATTTTATTCTCAGCCTCTTTTATGTTCCTGTCTGGCAAATGCGTATTATCTCTGTAAAGGGGATTAAACTCTTTGGGAATACTCTTTACACGGTCAGAGGTTAAACAGGATTTTTGCCTTGGCAAAGGCCTCGGCTGTGAAAATGACGCTACAGCAACAATCTTGTTCTCTTGCTCAAGTCCCAAATAGTATTTTGCTTTGGCATTGCCGTAAAAATGATACTCATCTAAAAAATCCTTAAACAGATAAAGATTATCTCTCTGTGGTGTAAGTATTTTACATTTTCTGGCAAATATTGTTTTGCAGTTGCCGCTTCTGCTTGCTATGACCCCCTCTACCAATGGGCGTTTACAGACCCATCTGTCATCAAAGAGATAAAAAGAGGAGTTGTTCTGGAACAGAAGATGTGTGATAAAGGGGATGGCTGTATCTCTTTTAAAAGAGATATTCCTCTCCCTTAAAAAGTTATCTATCTCCAAGTGTAAATCTCTCATAAACAAGCTATAAACAGTATTTATACTACAGAGCCGGCAACATGCGGTTGACGTTCAAAAGTTACCTATAATTTTGGAAAAACAAAAAAATTAGCTACTTTTGCCCTCCCAAACGGGATGATTCGTTAGCTCAGTTGGTAGAGCACAACACTTTTAATGTTGGGGTCT
>CAVHKR010000079.1:0-1912 GCA_963636615.1 Acutalibacteraceae bacterium
CCTTTGAACTCTTTTACAAATGTTTTGAATACAGGATGATCTGCACAAGAGGTCTGAATTACAAATGCCCCTTGTTTTTCACGTCTTCCGGTTCTACCCATAATCTGTCTAAGTAATTGCATGGCCCTTTCGTCTGCCCTAAAATCTTCGAGGCTTACAATGGTTTCCGCCTGCATTACAACCACCATACTAAGGTAAGGAAAATCAAAACCTTTACTTATCATCTGAGTACCAACAAGTATTCTTATTTCCCCCTCAGTAAAGGCTTTAAGTGTCTCCTTTTGGTATTTTATGCTTTTGGCGGAATCTGCATCGTAGCGAGCAATACTCACATTTGGGAAGAGTGTTGCAAGCTCCTCCTCAATTCTTTCTGTTCCTGTCCCACGATATATAAAATCAGATCCGCCGCAAGATTCACATATATGGCTAAAAGCTCTTGTGTATTCACAATGATGACAAATTAGAGTATCGGTAGCTTTATGGTAGCTAAGATGCACATTACAATGGGGACACACAGGAGAATTGCCACAGTCAAAACACTCTATTTGAGGAGAATATGACCGTCTGTTTCTAAAGAGCATAATCTGTCCGCCATCCTCTATCTCTCGCCTCATTAGATTAATAAGCTGTTGGCTGAAATTACCAACCATCTGCTTGGTCTTGCGAGCTTTTAGCGTATCTATAACCGTAATCTTTGGAGCAGTTGCACCATAATATGTCTGGTTAAGCTCTACCAAAGCATATTTGTTAGCATATACATTATACAGAGTCTCTAAAGAGGGAGTTGCCGAGCCCAATACAATTTTGGCCTTATGCAATTTTGCCAACATCAGTGCAGCGTCTCGTCCATTGTAACGGGGATTAGGTTCTGTCTGCTTATAGCTGCTATCGTGCTCCTCATCAACAATTATAAGACCGAGATTACTATATGGCAGAAAAAGAGAGGAGCGCGTTCCCAATACAACAAGAGGGATATTATCGCCATCGGTGCCCCTATATTGCAGTAATTTCCCAACAAAATGCCTATTTGCAGGGGTCTGTTGCGAGTGATAGGTTACAACCCTCCTTCCCAACAGCTTTTTCAGTCTCATCTGCAACTGTCTGCTCAGCGAAATCTCCGGAACCATAAAGAGAACCTGCCGGCCTTGCCTTATCGTCTCTACAGCAAGATTAATATAAATCTCCGTCTTTCCACTGCCGGTAACACCGTTCAGTAATACCGGCCTTGCATCTATCCCAGCCTTTATATTATTATATGCTATCTCCTGGCTTCCCGATAAACTGTTTAGCTTTATCTCCTCCACACTTCCGGCCTCCTCTAAAAACTTCTCCGGAGTTTTATTAGCCCTCACCACCTCCTGCTTGAACCAACTGCCCGGATACGCCGCATTCAGAACCTCTCCCAGAGTACACATATAATACTCTGCAAGTTGTTGCCAGAATAAAATCTCGTTTTTGCTTACAGGCGTATACGGCAACAATTTTGTAATCTCCTTGTATTTTATCTTTGGAGACGGCTTTGCCTCATCAACAACAACCCCCTTAACACATCTCCCCCCAAAATCAACCTCAACCCAACTACCTGTAACAGCCAAGCGTAACAACTGTTGTGGTACTATATATGTTGCAGAGGATGAATATTTAACAGGCACAACAACATTTACCAAAGATATATCGGGACTAATTTCCCGATTACCCAAACTACCATCTATCTCTATATGATTATTATCTATACCCATCTCTGCGTTTATGCTCTCTTTTGAGTACAAATGTGAAAAAAAAAGATGAAAATGCAGACAAAATTTTGGCAATTTAAAATAAATACCTACATTTGCAGTCCCAAACGAAACGATGGTGTCATAGCTCAGTTGGTAGAGCAAAGGACTGAAAATCCTTGTGTCCCCGGTTCGAT
>CAVHKR010000079.1:1959-6956 GCA_963636615.1 Acutalibacteraceae bacterium
AGTTGGTAGAGCAAAGGACTGAAAATCCTTGTGTCCCCGGTTCGATTCCTGGTGACACCACCACCTAAAAAAATCAAAAGAGTTGCAGAGATGCAACTCTTTTCTGTTATTCATCTATCTTGTAGGAAGAACCAACCACCACCCTAATGGAGTGAGGTACAAGCTCAAAAGAAAACGGAGAAAAGCCTACAGCCTCTCCATCTATCTCTATACGGGTTTGGGGAACAGTAGAGATCTCTATTCTCTTTGCCTGAGTAAAGATTACTTTAGGATTGGAATAGATATTTCCCGAATACAACAGCTTAAAATTACGCAGCACACGCAACTTAGACATCTTCCTTATTATGGTCAAATCCATAAGTCCGTCATTGACAAGAGCATTTGGAGTCTGCTGCATACCTCCGCCGTTATACTGCCCAATACCAACAGCCCCAGAAAAGACCATCCCCTCATAAAACGGTCTGCCATCTGCGGTTATCTTAAAATGCTTGGAACGGAACTTCATGAATGTATTGAATGTACTTCTCAAATAGAGCATCTTACCCTGCTTCCCCTCATCCTTTAGGTTATTATACTTGAGATTAACAACAGCATCATATCCCAACCCCGCAACATTTGCCATATATCTTACATGCTTTACCCTTGTCTCATAGAATGTTACCTCCGCCACATCCTGCAATATGCTCCTTTTCTCTGCAAGAGACTTAACTGCCTCTGAATAGGTCTTTGAGATACCGTACATCCTAATCCAGTCATTGCCTGTACCGGTTGGAATAACCGCTAAACTTATATCCGTTGTGGGCACTGTATCCTGAATGAATATACCGTTTACAACCTCGTGGATAGTACCATCTCCCCCAACGGCAACAATATTCCTGAACCCGTCATTTATAGCCTTAACCGTTAGTTCAACAGCATGATACTTATGTGCAGTAAACACGCATGTAAAACTCAAACCGCTATCGTACATCTGGTTAGAGATTACAGGCCAGTCCTTTAAACCACGTCCGCTCCCGGCCTTTGGGTTAACAATAACCATCCAGACATCATCTCTCATCTGTATACTAAGATTTTATTAATCCTTAAAAAAAGTTACGCAAATTTAAGAAACTGTTTTTAATTGTTGCTCCCATTCCAAAAGATTTAGTACTTTTGCGAGTTAAGAACCCCTGCTTTGGGGTTACCTTTAATCTTTCACGCAGTTTGAATATGGGAAAAGTAATAGCAATCGCAAATCAGAAAGGGGGAGTTGGTAAGACCACTACAGCTATTAATCTTGCAGCATCCTTGGCAGTCATAGAAAAGAAGACACTGCTCATTGATGCAGATCCTCAAGCCAATACAACATCGGGACTTAATTTTGACCCCGATTCATCAGACAAGAAGACATTGTACGAACTGCTTATTGGCCAAAGGACAGCAGAGGAGATAGTACTAAGTACAGAGATAAAAAATCTGAAAGTTATTCCCTCTCACATAAACCTTGTAGGTGCAGAGATAGAGATGCTTAATTTAGACAACAGAGAGAGCATTTTAAAGAATGCCATCTCTGCTCTCAAAGAGGAGTACGAATATATAATAATAGACTGCTCGCCATCTTTGGGGCTTATAACCATAAATTCACTCACTGCTGCAGATTCTGTAATAATACCGGTACAGTGCGAGTTCTTTGCATTAGAAGGATTGGGCAAGCTGCTCAACACAGTAAAACTGGTACAGAACAGACTGAATCCGCAATTGGAGATAGAGGGTTTTCTCCTTACAATGTACGATGCAAGATTAAAGTTAGCCAACCAGGTTGTAGCAGAGGTAAACCATCATTTTGGAGAGATGGTCTTTAAGACGGTCATCAATAGAAACGTAAGGCTGAGCGAGGCTCCAAGCCACGGCAAGCCTGTAATTCTTTACGATGCACTCTCTAACGGATCTAACAACTACATGAACCTTGCTAAGGAGATAGTATCAAAACAGGTCTCCCTTAGTGATATAGAAAATAGATAATCTGAAATGGCAAAGATACAGACAGGATTAGGAAAAGGGTTAAGCGCACTCATCGCAGACGCCAACGAGATTCAAAGAAACGCACACAGGAACACTGTTGAATCTGAGAAATCGACATCGGGAACAGACAAGGAACAGTTACTCACAGACTCACTGGAGATACCGTTAGACAAGATAGTACCCAATCCGTATCAGCCAAGAACAGAATTCAACGAGGAAGCCATAGCGGATTTGGCCGGATCCATAAAGCTGTTAGGGGTAATACAGCCAATAACAGTTCGCCCCGTAGAAGAGGATAAATATCAGATAATCAGCGGAGAAAGAAGATTCAGGGCATCTAAGACAGCCGGCCTTAAGTCTATACCGGCCTACATAAAGAAGACAGACGACAGGGGAATGTTAGAGCTTGCCATAGTTGAGAATATACAGAGAGAGGATTTAGATTCAATAGAGATAGCCCTGAGTTTCCAAAGACTTATAGATGAGTGCAATCTGACCCAAGAGGAGATGGCAGACCGTGTTGGCAAAAAAAGAGCCACCGTTACAAACTATCTGCGTCTGCTAAAGCTCCCTGCCGAGATACAATTTGCCATACGTGCCGGACGCATCTCAATGGGACACGCCAAAGCCCTTTTGGGAATAGACAGCCCAAAGATGCAGGTAAAATACGCCAACCAGATAATAGAACAGGATCTATCTGTACGTCAGATAGAAACAAAAATAAAGAAGCTAAACGAGAGAGGAGGTAAACCTGTAAATATCAATGAACTTCCCGACAAATATTTCAGAGCCATAGAACTTGTAGGAAAATATTTTAACAACAACGTATCTATAAAACGCGGCACAAAGGGTAACGGAAGCATGACCATACGCTTTAAAAACGACAGTGAAATAGAACGCTTTATAGAGGCATTGGAAAAAATCAAATAACAAGAGGTGTACAGTAGAAAAAACATATACCTGCTTCTCATTGGAGTGCTGCTGATGTTAATGCCATCCGTTATGCATGCCCAATTCGCCTCATACAGTCAGGCGGGGCCTCCCGGCAGCAACCAGACAAAAAACAACGACAGTGAAGAGGGGGATAACTACATAAAAAAGAAGCCGTCATACACTCTTGGAAGATATTTCAAATCATTGGCACACAAAGACTCCGTTGATGTAACAAGACTTACCTTTGGAGATATGATTCTTCCCGGTACATCACAGATATACAACAGAGACTACTGGAAACTACCAATAGTTTACGGAACATTGGGAGGATGTATAGGAGGGGCTGTGTACAGCAATGTAAAATATCAGTCTACAGGCAAAAAATCGTACAAAAACAGCAGAGATATATTTATAGCAGGAGCCGTACTCTCTTACTGGGGGCAGCTCATAGACGGCATCACTTCATACAGCTCATACAGCAACTCCACACCGGCAAAGTCATCATTATATTCGGCATTGCTACCGGGGTTAGGACAGGCAAAAAACGGTGATTACTGGAAAATACCCATCTTTTACGGAGGCTTTGCAATAAGCGGCTATTGTTGGGCATACAACCAGAAGCAGTATAAAAGATACAAAGACCTGTATATACAGGCTGCCACAGAGGATGGCGGTTACACAGGCCATCAGACAGCAGACAACCTAAAATGGTACAGAGACTCCTTTAGACGATTACGAGATTACTCCGTTGTTGCCACAGCTTTGATCTATGTACTTAACATTGTAGATGCAAGTGTCTTTGCACACTTTGGCGACTTTGATGTAAACGATGATATATCACTTAATATACAGCCCGGATTCATAGAACCGGTTAATACATTTAATTTTTCCAACAGCCCCGGCAGCAGCTATATAGCAGGATGGAGCTGTCCACAGGCAGTTGGAGTAAGACTGAATTTTAACTTTTAGACAATATAAGATGCGCAGGATTAGACTTACACTCCTTTCATTATTCATGCTTATTGCAACAGGCTCATACTTAACAGCAAGTGACACAAATATTCTTCGTCCAAAAGTAAAAAAAGACACCAAAAAGAGCCTTCTTTTACAAAGAGACTCCCTACAGAAAATCATAGACTCCATGAAACTTGTGCTCGAAGGGGGAAGTATAGCCTTTGCAGACACTACAGATCTTATAGACTCCGTAAACTCTGGCACATTCTACTATCTCGACAACGAAGAATACAATGATATAGACCCGGGATGCAATTCAGACAGCCTGCTCAACATGTGGTACAACCACAGGAGCGCCAAACTTGGAGAAAGTCTTGGGATAACAAGAGAACTCAATGTAGACATAGACAGCCTTGTACTCACATCCAATATTCCCGATGCAGTATACATTGAGAACCTCAAAAAGATGAACTCATTTATCCCCATCCCATACAACGATGTTGTAAGAAGATACATTATCCTATACACAGAGAAGTTTCGCAGCAAAATGCCAAGAATACTTGGACTAAGCAGCTACTACCTGCCAATCTTTGAGGAGATATTTGACCAATACGGCATACCAAAAGAGATTAAGGCTCTTGCCATTATAGAGTCTGCCCTTAACCCTGTAGCTGTGTCAACCGCAAATGCAAGAGGTATCTGGCAGTTTATGTACAGGACAGCCCTGCAATACAATCTTAAAATAAACTCATTTGTAGATGAAAGATTAGATCCTATTCAGGCAACACATGCCGCAGCCAAATATCTGAGAGACGCATATATCATCTTTGGAGACTGGGCATTAGCCATATCATCATACAATTGCGGTTCAGGTAATGTTAACAAAGCAATAAAACGTGCAGGCGGTTCAAAGGATTTTTGGGATATTTACCCCTATCTTCCAAGAGAGACAAGAGGATATGTACCTGCATTTATTGGAGCACTGTACGCACTCAACTACTACAAAGATTACAACATCATACCACAGCCTTGCCCCATACCAAGTCATTTAGACACATTCCAGATTAAAAAGAACCTGCACTTTCAGCAGATTGCGGAGTGTATAGACA
>CAVHKR010000080.1:0-3837 GCA_963636615.1 Acutalibacteraceae bacterium
ACCAAATGCAGCACCTATAATGATACCGACGGCCATATCTACAACATTGCCACGCATGGCAAACTCTTTGAATTCTGCAAGGAATTTACTTTTCATAATTTATAGTTTTGATAGTTAATAATAATCTGCTGTTAAAACTTTTTGAGGCCTACCAAGTTTGCCTGTATAAAGCAGTTGCAAAGATAAAAAAATATTACCTTTGCCGTAGCTTGGCAAGGTGTTATAAATGTCATGCTTTCAAATAATTTGCTAATTAATTAATTATGAATGTTGTAGTAGTTGGTACCGGATATGTAGGCCTGGTTACCGGTTCCTGTTTTGCAGAAATGGGTCTTAACGTAACCTGTGTTGATGTTAATTCAGAAAAGATAGAGGCTCTTAAAAAGGGTGTCATCCCAATTTACGAACCGCAACTGGATACCATAGTACATAAGAATTATTCAGAGGGAAGACTTTATTTTGAGACGGCACTTGCTCCGCTAATGGATAAGGCCGATGTTGTCTTTATAGCTGTCGGTACCCCTCCGGGAGAGGATGGAAGTGCAGATCTTAAATATGTATTGGAGGTTGCTCGCGAATTTGGGCAGAACCTTAAAAGATACACGCTTCTCGTAACCAAAAGCACTGTCCCTATTGGAACAGCAGAGAAGGTTCGTAATGCTGTACAGGCTGAATTGTATGCAAGAGGCGTTGATATAGCATTCGATGTGGCTTCCAATCCGGAATTTTTAAAGGAGGGGAGTGCTGTAAAAGATTTTATGAGTCCCGACAGAATAGTAATAGGAGTGGATTCTCCTAAAGCCCAAAAGATTATGGAAAAACTGTACAGACCGTTCCAGCTAAATAACTACAGGATAATCTTTATGGATATTTTCTCGGCGGAGATGACAAAATATGCTGCCAATGCAATGCTCGCAACCCGGATAAGCTTTATGAACGAGCTCTCAAATCTGTGTGAAAAAACAGGAGCAAATATAGATAAGGTTAGAGCCGGTATAGCATCTGATACCAGAATAGGCAGCAAGTTCCTCTATCCCGGATGCGGATACGGAGGATCATGTTTCCCAAAAGATGTTAAGGCACTGGTAAAGACCGGTGCAGAGCATGGTGTTGAGATGCAGCTTATCTCTGCGGTTGAGAGGGTAAATGAAAATCAGAAACAGATACTGTACAAAAAGTTGCTTAACGCCTTTAATGGCAGTCTGCGCGGAAAAACCATTGCTCTGTGGGGGCTGGCCTTTAAACCCGAAACAGATGACATGAGGGAGGCCCCCTCTGTGGTTACAGCCAATCTTCTTCTTAAAGCGGGTGCAAAGGTAAAAGCTTTTGATCCTCAGGCCATGAATGAGTCAAAGAAACATTATCTAAAGGATACTATAGAGTATTGTAAAAACATTTACGATGCAGCTACCGGTGCAGATGCCGTTGTACTTGTTACCGAATGGAAGCAATTCAGACTGCCTAACTGGGAAAATGTAAAATCTGTAATGACAGGAAATATAGTAATAGATGGCAGAAATATCTATAATCCCGTAGAGATGGAGCAACTTGGTTTTGTCTATTCATCTATTGGCAAATAGAGGCTTCTTTAAGAGGTTTTAGTGAGATGCTATCTGTTTATGAACTTTATTGCAATCTCAATAATACCTTCGAACATAGCAATTACTCCAAGAACCCCCATAACAGTTCCGGATATACGGTTAATCATTACTAACTGACGTATCCGGAATTTTTTTCTAAATAGATTTATGCCGGTACTGAGGGAAAACCACCATGTTACTGTTCCTAAGAATACACCAAACAGTATAAATGTAACAGAGGGGCGTACGGCATTGTCGTTTATGTTTATTCCTACTGCCGCCAACAGTCCGAGAATAAGAAATATAGACCCTGGATTGGTTACTGTCATTAGAAATGCCTCAACAAAGTCCTGAACATGTTTCTTGTTGGTGTTCTTTTGTCTTATCTGTTTTATGGGGTTGGTAAAGAATATCCTTATACCAATGTAAATGATTATTGCACCACCTATAATCATTACCATATCCCTGTTCTTGTCTATCAGGTTTTCTATAAAAGCAAGGCCAAGAAGAGATATAGCAGCATATAGAGTATCTGAAAATGAGGCTCCAAGTCCTGTTATGAATCCCGAATTTCTTCCTTTGCTCAAGGTCTTCTGAACACATAGCACACCAAGAGGCCCCAATGGTATTGATGCGCCCAATCCAACTATAAAACCTTTAAGTAAAGTAGTCAGCATTCCAAACCTATAAAATTAGTAGTATCTTTGTGTGGTTATAAGCTGTAAAAGTAGTACTTTTTATATTATTTGTAATATTTATGGGCAAATTAAGGAGAAATATTTTCATTTTGTCGGTTCTCTCGGCTGTTTTACTCTCTATTCCGTTTCTGATGCCTCATTGTGGGTGGGTAGCTTTGTTTGGTTTTGTGCCCCTCTTTGCTGCACAGACATTAGCAGAGGTCCATAAAGTAAAACGGTTCTTTCTTTACTACTATTTCTCCTTTATTTTATGGAATGCCATAACAACTTTCTGGATCTGGTTTGCAACCCCTGCCGGTGCAATTGCAGCCATACTGCTTAACTCGCTGCAAATGTCGATAATATTCTGGCTGTTTATCAAGATGAAAAAGGTTACGAGGGGTTATCTGCCATATCTGTTCTTAATTGTTACATGGCTTGCGTGGGAACATGGCTATGCTAATTGCGATATAAGCTGGCCTTGGCTTACTCTTGGCAATTCTTTTGCCACCTCAATCAAGAGCATTCAGTGGTATGAGATTACAGGTACTCTTGGTGGCTCTCTTTGGATTCTTTTATGTAATACTTTGTTATACAGGATTATAACCTTAAAAGTTACAAATGAAAGAATAAAAGTATCTCTATTCGCCTATGCACTTGTGTTTATAGTTCCTTTTGCAGTATCACTTGTATTATGGGGAATAAGAGGGAAGGAGATTTTGTTGGAAAAAAAATCTAAGGAGGTACTTGTAATTCAGCCTAATATAGATCCTTATAACGAAAAGTTCGGTGGCCTTACCCAGCAGGAGCAGAATGATATTTTCCTTAAGCTTTACAGCGATAATTTTTCTAAAGATGTTTCTCTTGTCCTTGCTCCGGAGACCTTTGTAAGCCCCTCCTCTTCATCATCGCTAATGATTGAGAACAAGCCGTTTGCAAATGAATCTTTTTGCAGGTTTAATGAGATATTGGCTAATACGAATGATAAATTTGATTCTGGAGCTTCGATGATTTTTGGGGCGGTAACAGACTATATCTATTATGGCAGTTGGGCTGTTGCTCCTTCTGAAACGGCAAGGGAGATTCCGGGAGTGGGGTGGTATGACAGATATAATACCGCGGTGTTCTTAGATGGTAACGGGCGGTACGATTTTTATCATAAATCCAAATTGGTGATTTTGGTTGAATCTACTCCGTTTAAGGGGGCAATGAAATTTCTTAAAAAGTTTGAGATAGATCTTGGCGGCATGCTTGGCAGTTTTGGTAAATCTCCAAATGCCGAGGTCTTTGCCTTGCCGGATTCCGTTAAGGTTGGTACGGCTATCTGTTATGAAAGTGTTTATGGCGATTATTTTAGAAAATATGTGGCTAAAGGGGCTGATTTTATGACAATTATCACCAATGATGGCTGGTGGAAGAATACTCCCGGATACAAGCAGCATCTTTCATTTGCATCATTACGTGCCATTGAGACCCGTAGAGATATTGCAAGATGTGCAAATACTGGAATATCTGCCTTTATAAACAGCCGTGGTGAGATTTTATCTCAAACAGCATGGGATGAGGCTACTGTATTAAAA
>CAVHKR010000080.1:3847-4593 GCA_963636615.1 Acutalibacteraceae bacterium
GTATTAAAAGGCTCTGTTACCCTTAATAGAACAAGGACCTTTTTCCTTGTGTGGGGAGACCTTATAGGTCGTATAAGCTGCTTCGTCTTCTTCCTCTTCTTCCTGATGCTTGTTTCAAGGCTGCTTAGCCGGAAGCGGATAGTGTATGAGAATTAGCTGTTGCTGCAAACGCCACACTCTGCATATTTGCAAAAAATGTGTATATTTGCCGTTGGATGCGGTGAATCCGTATCCTTACAATCTCCCTATGAGGAGGTTCTGATTTTATCATTTCTGAATCACAATTATGATGTTGACTATGAAGAAGATACTTTTACTCTTTACTATGTTCATTCTTACTATTTCTGCTTCAGCTCAGACCGGTACCTGGTCCGGAACGCTTGATGTGCATGGTGCTGAAATTCGGCTTGTGTTTCATCTTGATGATGAGAACCCGGCAATGGACTCTCCGGATCAGGGAGTAAGAGGGGTTCCTATTCAGATTGAAAGGAATGAGATTTTCGGAGTAAAAATAAAAATTCCATCGATAGGGGCAACTTATGAGGGCTCATGGATGGTAAACAAGATATTGGGTACATTTACACAGTGGGGAAGATCGTTTCCTTTAACACTTCTTCATGGCGAAATGAAACTTAACCGTCCGCAGACGCCTAAGGCTCCGTTCCCTTATGAAACGGAGGAGGTGTCGTTTTGCAATGGTGATGCAGTTCTGAAAGGCACTCTGACTCTGCCGCATGGCTATACGC
>CAVHKR010000080.1:4603-6900 GCA_963636615.1 Acutalibacteraceae bacterium
GCTATACGCGGAGCACTCCTGTTTTGATTATGGTAACAGGCAGCGGATTGCAAAATCGGGATGAGGAGATTTTTGAACATAAGCCATTTGCAGTAATTGCCGATGCTTTGGCAAGAGGGGGAGTAGCAACTCTTCGTTATGATGACCGCGGATTTGGTGAGTCTACAGGCGATATTGTTAATTGCACTACAGAAGATTTAAAAAATGATGCTCTTTCGGGTATAAATATGTTAAGAAAACGTTTTGATAATGTTGGTGTAATTGGCCATAGTGAGGGAGGCTCTATTGCAATGATGTTGGCAGCAGAGAAACAGACAGATTTTATTATCAGCCTTGCCGGTTGTGTGGTATCGGGAAAAGAGGCATTAATATGGCAGAATGAACTGGCTTTGACCGTGGCAGGTGTTCCTGAATCAACAGTTCAAGCATACTGTAAATTACTTGGAGAGGCGTTTGATGCAACAATTACAGGAAAACCTACTCCACAAGCTAATGATTCACTCCCGATTGCTTTGGCACAGAACTATACGGCAGTGGTGCAGCAACTCCGGACTCCATATATGAGATATTTTCTGAAGATGGATATACGTCCGCTTCTTGGACAAATCGCCTCTCCTGTCCTTGCCTTGAACGGAACAAAAGATACTCAGGTTGAGTGTGAAAGCAATCTCAATGCTTTGCGAAACGGCTTGGCAGGCAATTCTAAAAACAGCATAGAAGCAGTTGAGGGTGTAAATCATCTGTTCCAGCATTGTACTACAGGTGCAGCTATGGAATATGGCAAGATTGAGGAGACATTTGCTCCCGAAGTCCTTGAAGAGATAGTGACTTGGGTAAAAGCACTGCAACTACACAGAGAGGATTAAAGCCGTCTGCTGTGCGATTTGTTCCTGATAGTCGTAAGCAAGCAGCCTGTCCCTTTCTGCTTTTTGCTTAAGAATAGTCTCTTTCATCTAATTATTTATTCATAATGGACAAAAATATTTTTTATCCATTATACAAATAATTTGGATAAAATAAGTGATCTGTTTGCCGTAATTGGTTTTAGTGGGTATTTTTGCGGATACTCGCACTTTTGCCCCCTATCTTTAAGTCAAGGGAAAGACAGTTCCAGGTATTGAAGTTATCTATTTCCTACCAGAGGTTAGTTGAACTTGTTTGCTCATATATTCATTGTTTTTAATTGGATAACGACATAAAGATAGAAACTAAATTTGACAAAAAAATAATATGTTTTGAGCATCTTCTGCAATATTTTTTCAAAGTCGGCTGTCAAACTCCCGAAATGAACGAACTTCGTCGATCAGATAATTTGCGCAAGAGTGGCAAAAACCTATCTTTGCGCAGAAAATCACTTGATATGGCACAGAAAGTCATCGGAAGGTCTGCAGAGATGAAGGCTCTGGAGAACTTCTGGAACAGTTGGGCTGCGCTTTGTGACGATGTGAAGCTGATAGTCTGCGGTTCTGCGACTTTCTGGATGATCGACAACCTGATCCACAGCAGAGGGGGGCTTCAGCGCTCTCCTTGATGAGCTTGAGGACTGCGGTTGCATCTGGAAATATTCTCCATTCGGCAGCAACTCATCACAGAACAGAAAGAGGCAGGACAGCATTTGGTGCGGTCTCTCGTTCGAGATTATGTAATCAATATTGTGGAGATGGGCGGGGTCGAACCGCCGTCCAACCAGACCACCAAAGAGCTTTCTACACGTTTATTCTGTCTTTGGTTGTTGGGAAATGACTGCCGGCAGACAGGCTATCATAACCTTATCTTCTAAATCTTAGAGCATTTTAGAAGAATCCATGCCCGCATCCTTCTTTAATGATACCCCGTATGCTATAGAATAGAAAGCGCAAATCCATAGCGGGATACTCGTCTGACTGCTACCTTGGCAGCCTAGATTAAGGTAATGTAGCTTTGCTAATTACGCAGCGAGTGCATAGTTATTATTGCCATTTATAAGGCTGAAAGTTGAGATTAAGGAGCCATACTAACAACGCTCCACGTGCTTACTTTTTGATTAATCTGATGTCAAATCCAATACATCCCCAAAAAATTCGTCTAAATTTGCAATTTCTGTGTTACGCTCATTGTAAAAATCCTCACATACAAAGGTATGCTCCGGTATTTTACAATTTCGCAAGCCTTGAAATTTCAAAATTTATACAAATTTTATATATCAAAGCCTAAATTTGCAATTTCTGTGTTACACACATGCTCATTCTTCGGCTTCGGATGCAAAGTTAATAACTTTCCTCAAATAAATTTATTCCAAAATCAGCTTTGGTTATATT
>CAVHKR010000081.1:0-2494 GCA_963636615.1 Acutalibacteraceae bacterium
GTACTGATTCATAAGAGTACTTTTACCAACATTAGTATATCCTACAAGGGAGATTCTTACCATATTACCCCTGTTCCCACGTTGTGAGGCCATCTGTTTGTCTATTTTTTTAAGCTGCTCTTTAAGTCTGCTTATCTTGTCTAAGATAATACGTCGGTCTGTTTCTATCTGGCTTTCACCGGGACCTCTCATTCCAATACCTCCCCGTTGTCTCTCCAGATGTGTCCACAATCTTGTAAGTCTTGGTAGAAGATATTGATATTGTGCAAGTTCAACCTGTGTTTTTGCATAGGCGGTTTTAGCTCTTTGTGCAAAAATGTCCAATATAAGGTTGGTTCTATCCAAAATTCTGCATTCAAGCTCCCGCTCTATGTTTCTTAGCTGTGATGGCGTTAATTCGTCATCAAAAATCACCAACCCTATTTCATTTTCCGTTATATATATCTTTATCTCCTCTAACTTTCCTGCTCCAACATAGGTCTTTGCATTAGGCCTTTCCATGTTCTGTATAAAGCGTTTCTCCCCCTCTACTCCTGCAGTCTCTGCAAGGAATTGCAGTTCATCTAAATACTCGTTAACCTCATCTAATGTATTATTAACAGAACATACACTTACAAATACGCATTTTTCCATCTTTTCTGCTCGTTTTATAAACAAATACACAAAAGTAAAAACTATCTTTGTATATATATTCAAATATTATATTTATGAGTCATTTTTATTTAAAATCAGCTGCATATCTCTCTGTTTTCCTTTCCTGTTATGCAGTTGTTTCCTCTTGTAATGCCCTTTCTGCACAGAACAGAGTTAGGGATTATAACGTTGAGTTGGGCATATTCCAACCGGGAAAATATAACGCAATCACAGATGTGCCTGGTGTTAAGGTGGGGCATTTTACTCTAAATGAAGGTAATGACAAGCGCACCGGAGTTACCGCCATTATTCCTCACCAAGGCAATATTTTCAAAAAGAAGGTACCTGCTGCCATATATATTGGGAACGGTTTTGGGAAGTTGGCAGGCTATACTCAGGTAAAAGAGTTGGGAAATATTGAAACCCCGATAGTATTGACAAATACCTTAAATGTGGCAGCCGGATTGGACGCTCTCATTACCTACACTTTAAATCAGCCGGGGAATGAGAATGTTAGATCTGTAAATGCCGTTGTAGGAGAGACAAACGATGGAGGGCTGAATGATATACGTTCAAGATTCATCAAGCCTGAGATGGTCTTACAAGCCTTGGAAGATGCCAAGAGCGGCCCTGTTGAGGAGGGGAGTGTGGGTGCTGGTACCGGTACTCAGATTTTTGGATTTAAAGGGGGGATAGGTACCTCTTCCCGTGTTTTGCCAAAATCACTTGGCGGCTATACGGTTGGAGTTATAGTTCAGTCGAATTATGGGGGAGTATTGCAGATTGGCGGCATTCCTGTAGGGGAGATGCTTGGTAAATATTCCTTTAAATCTGCATTGGAAAAGGCAGACGGCTCCTGTATGATGGTTGTAATAACAGATGCTCCTGTTGATGCAAGGAATCTTGAAAGAATTGCCAAAAGAGCCATGTTAGGGCTTGCCAGAACCGGAGGTATTGCTTCTAATGGCAGTGGGGATTATGTTATAGCCCTCTCTGTAAATGAGCATAACTTAATAGATGAGAATACCAGAACATATAACCCTGTCTTGTTGCATAATGATGATATGTCAGCACTCTTCCTGGCTACCATAGAGGCAACTGCAGAGGCGTTGTGGAACTCCATGTTTGCAGCAGAGGATTCTGTAGGGTATAATGGCCGGCCGGTTAAGGCTTTGCCAAAAGAAAAGATGAAAGAGATTTTCGGATTAAAGAAATAGTGTTCGCTCCACAAGAAAAACAGAGGCTGTCCTGTATTTATCAGGGCAGCCTCAACTATTTTGCGAATGAAATTTTATGCTATCTCAACTGGAATGTTACAGGGAAGTTGTATTTTACTTTTACAGCTTTACCTCTCTGTTTGCCAGGTTCCCATTTTGGAGAGCTTGAAACAACTCTTACAGCCTCTTTATCAAGTGATGAATCTACACCTCTCAATACTTTAACATTGGTAACACTGCCATCTTTTCCTATCTCAAACTGTAGAGTTACACGTCCCTGCACGCCATTCTCTTTAGCTATCTCAGGATAAACGATATTATCATAAACCCATTTGGTGAATGCGTTTGCATCTTTGCCCTGGAACGTAGGTTTATCCTCTACAATTGCAAATGGGATAATATCTTCCTCAACAGGATTTTCATCTATTTCTACTGCCTGAACGTACTCTTTAATCTCTACACCCTGATTCTTATCATCCTCATTGATAATAATCTTGGTATCAACTTTAATGTCATCATCAACAATGTCAATTATATCAGACATAGCCGGTTCTGCAACACTTGTCTCGGGAGGAGGCGGAGGTGTATCGTTAGTAATAGGAATTATTTCTTCCTCAATTGCTTGCTGTTGGTCTGCTTCAAGT
>CAVHKR010000081.1:2504-6805 GCA_963636615.1 Acutalibacteraceae bacterium
AAAAGTAACTTCTTGTTTTCAAGGTTTGCCTTTGGTGATTTTTTTATTTCCATATTATTTTGAGTGTTTTCTCATTAAGCAACTGTAAAAATAGTAATTAATTTCCTAACTATTACAACAAAACTTTATGAAATTTCCTCATTAAAACATAACAAATTGTGTACCAATATTATACAGAATAGGGATTATGTGTGCTTTTTTTAAAAAAATAGCGATATAACGCTGTATAACGCCATATCGCCATCTTTAAGATACTCAGAAACGGGATTGATTTTGCTAAATTTTATATCAACACCGTACACTCCTGTATTAGATAAGGTTCATATCATGTAGCAGATTGCTTGTTTTTTTGGTAGCCTCTGCGCTCTTGTCAAACAATGCTTGCTCCTCTTTGTTGAGTTTTAGCTCAACAACCTTTTCACAGCCGTTTTTACCGATAATTGCAGGAACTCCAATACAAATATCGTTGTGCCCATATTCACCCTCAAGATATACACAGCAAGGGAACATCTTCTTTTCATCCATAATTATAGATTTTGCCAATACTGCAGCAGATGCTCCCGGAGCATACCATGCAGATGTGCCAAGAAGTTTTGTTAAGGTTGCACCGCCAACCATTGTGTCTGCAACAACCTTCTCATATACCTTCTTAGAAAGTTTTTCAGTTACAGGAATACCTCTGTATTTTGCAAATCTTATCATAGGAATCATTGTTGTATCTCCATGACCGCCAATTACAAATCCCTCTACATCACTGGCAGGAACCTTTAGAGCCTGGCTTAGATAGTACTGGAATCTGCTGCTGTCGAGGATACCGCCCATACCAATTACTCTGTTCTTAGGAAGTTTGGTTCTCTTTAGAGCCAGATATGTCATTGGGTCCATAGGGTTTGCAATAACAACGATTATTGCCTTTGGAGAGTATTGAAGTACATTGTCAACTACCTCGCTAACAATCTTTGCGTTTACACCTATAAGTTCCTCCCTTGTCATACCCGGTTTCCTTGGAATACCAGATGTAATTATAACAACATCTGATTTAGCAGTAGCTTTGTAATCATTTGTTACACCTTTAACTCTGGTGTTAAACTGATACAGATTTGCAGTTTGCATCATATCCATTGCTTTACCCTCTGCAACCCCCTCTTTAATATCCAAAAGAACGATGTCAGAAGCGAATTTCATGTGTAACATAGCATTTGCACATGTAGCGCCAACATTACCTGCGCCAATAACTGTAACTTTTGCCATAATTGATTTTATTTAATTTTAATAAGGTTTCATTTTAGCTCTCTAAGTTGTAGCTTTGCACCAAAAGAATGTTGCATGTCAACACCCCGGTAGCAACTCTCAAACCGGGGGCAAAGGTACTAATTTTAAATATATTGTATATTAAATATTTAATATAATAACCATAATTTAGGCAATGATAAGGTTTTTTAATAATGAGATTAGGTTTAACATAAATAACAAACTGCTGTTAAAGCAGTGGATTAAGCAGGTTGCACTAATATACGACAAGGAGGTAGGGGATCTTAATGTTATTTTCTGTTCAGACGAAAAACTTCTGGAAATAAACAGACAGTTTTTAGGCCATAACTATTACACTGACATCATTACCTTTGATTATTGCAAAGATGACAATTTAGAGGGAGAGCTATATATAAGTATAGATACGGTTAAAGCTAATGCCATTGAGTACAAGCAGTTTTTTTTAGATGAACTACACAGGGTAATAATTCATGGCGTGTTGCATTTATGTGGATTTGACGACCACTCAAATAAGCAGAAGCATATTATGAGGGAGAAAGAGAATGAAGCAATAACGCTTCTTGACACGCTTTTACTTAAATAGTATTGCCTCTAATTTAAAAGCGCAAACCTAAGAAATTGCAAAAGGATATTCCCGATATTTATAGTTTTGATAGAGATATGGATAAAATATATGATGTGATTGTTATTGGCGCCGGTCATGCAGGATGTGAGGCAGCTGCAGCTGCTGCAAAATTAGGCTCCAAGACTCTGCTAATAACAATGGATATGAATAAAATTGCACAGATGTCCTGCAATCCGGCCATTGGAGGTATTGCAAAAGGTCAGATAGTACGAGAGGTAGATGCAATGGGGGGATATACCGGCTTGGTTACAGATGCAAGCACTTTGCAATTTAGAATGCTCAACAGATCGAAAGGCCCTGCAATGTGGAGTCCTCGTGCGCAGTGCGACAGGGTATTTTTTTCCTTTAACTGGCGCTACATTTTAGAAAATACAAAAAACTTAAATATCTGGCAAGATTTAGTTTGCTCATTAATCGTTGAAAATCAACAAGTTAAGGGTGTTTGCACGCTTTTGGGGGCAAAATTTGCGGCTCGCTCCATAGTTATTACAGCAGGGACATTTCTCAATGGGAAGTTATTCATTGGAAAATCCCAAACAGAGGGGGGGAGAGTAGGAGAACCTTCCGCCCACTCTCTTACGGAGCAGCTTAACTCTTTAGGGATAGAATCGGACAGAATGAAGACAGGCACTCCGCCAAGAATAGATATCAGATCTGTAGACTTACAGAATTTACTGGTACAACCCGGAGACAAGATCCCACAAAGATTCTCATTCCTTAATATTTTGTCTCCCATACAGAAATATAAACAACAACTCTGTTGTTATATGGTCTATACAAATGAAGAGGTGCATGATATACTACGTTCGGGCTTTAAGGACTCGCCTCTTTTTTCCGGTGTGATTCATGGTAAGGGGCCAAGATACTGCCCAAGTATTGAGGATAAATTAAAAACTTTTGCCGGCAAGACGCAGCATCAGTTATTTTTAGAGCCTGAAGGGTGGAACACAAATGAGTATTACCTGCAAGGATTCTCCTCTTCCCTTCCAATACAAACACAAGTAGAAGCCCTTAAGCATATCAAGGGCTTGGAGAATGTAGAGATATATCGTCCTGCCTATGCGGTAGAATATGATTATTTTCCACCTGTTCAGTTAAACCATTCGCTTGAATCCAAACTGATTAAAGGACTGTTTTTTGCCGGGCAGGTTAACGGTACAACAGGGTATGAGGAGGCTGCAGCACAAGGTTTAATGGCCGGAATAAATGCCAATAGGTTTGTAAATGAAAAGCCACCTGTAATACTCAACAGAGATCAGGCATATATAGGTGTCCTAATTGATGATTTGGTTACTAAAGGGGTTGATGAACCGTACAGAATGTTTACTTCAAGGGCAGAATACAGAATACTTTTACGGCAGGATAATGCAGATTTTCGTTTAACGGAGCTTAGTTATAAAATAGGATTGGCATCTGCACACAGGATAGATATAGTGAATTCTAAATATTCTACTGTATCTAATGTAAGGGATTTTCTTGATAATACCTCTGTAAAACCGGAGGAGGTTAATGATTATCTTGTTGTACGGGGATCTTCCCCATTGACTCAAGGAAGAAAATTAGCAGATATTTTACAACGCCCACAAATTTCTCTTTTGGATTTTGTTACAAATGTTCCACGTGGAACACAGGTGTTAGATATGATAAATTCTAATGCTGCAGAGGAGGAGTCTCTCAGCCTTCCATATCAACCGGCAGCAGGGGAGGTTCGAGATTTTGAGAATAGTTTTAAAGACTTCTATGAAAATGAAATACTGGAGAGCGTTGAGATTGGAGTAAAATATGAAGGGTATATTGAGCGTGAAAGAAGGATAGCGGATAAAATTTTAAGGCTCGAAAATGTTAAGATTCCTGTTGGCTTTGATTATAATGCTTTACAGTCTCTCTCTATTGAGAGTAGGCAGAAGTTATCAAGAATAAAACCGCAGACAATAGCGCAGGCGTCGAGAATACCGGGGGTTTCGCCGGCGGATATATCCATATTGTTAATCTATTTTGGCAGGTGACGGAATAACATCATTAGAAACAGTTATTTATCAGTAGTAAAAACGATTGCCGAAAGCAGTTTATAGGAAACAGCGTCTGCTACAAGATAGTTAGGAGGCAACGCATACTAAAAGGACTACTTAGCCATTTAAAGCTGCTCGTACGCAATCGCTAAGGATTAATATAAGGAGTATAATGGCGGTGTGTCGTAATAGCACAAGAGAGGTTGTTCTTGCAGGTAATAGCTGATAATCAACTATTTATAGAATATACCCCCTTTGCAGATAATTTTAAGCCATCTTTTTGCATCTGTTTAAACTTTAGATCCTTGATAGATAATGGGAGCACATGCTCTCATCTGCTTTTCAAGTCTGTATAAAAATGGACAAAAAAGCAATTATTAATATACTCTTTAAAT
>CAVHKR010000082.1:0-6754 GCA_963636615.1 Acutalibacteraceae bacterium
TCGGCATAGGGAATACCTTGTTGTCTTTTGTCATGCCTTTGTACTTCTCTATGATACGTCTGGGTACATCTAACAGACGGATATTGGATTCCGTGTTGGTCTTCTTTCTTCGGGTGATAATCCAAAGGTTACCGTCAAAGAATGTCTGCAAATTGTCATTGGTCAGGTTCTTGACATCGGAATAAGACAAGCCAGTAAAGGTGGCAAACAGGAACAAGTCCCTGACAAGTTCATGTGTCTTGTCGGGCATCTCGGTGTCCATCATTGTGTGTATTTCCTCTTTCGTGACATATCCTCTGTCCACACTTTCGGGAGAGTTGATATACCCAGCAAAGGGATTGAAAGGCAGACGTCCGTCATTCCGCGCTATGGAAACGATGTGTTTCAGCACAATCATGTAGCCCCATATAGTATTGGTACGGCATTTCTTTTCAGTGCGCAGGAAATACTCGAAGTCGTTAATGAAAGAGAGGTTCAACTCTTTCAGAGGAATATCCTCACGTTTGTAGGTATGAGGCAGGAACTCACGGATATGTTTGCAGACGGTCACATAACGCTGGAATGTTCCTTTTGCCCTGCTGTATCCTACTTTCTTGGCAAACTCGCTGTTATGCTGGTCAAAAAGTTTCAATAAAGTTTCCTGCTTGACACCAATGCCGAGATAGGCATCTTTTAACTTGGTGGCAGTGACATACCCATCAGTCTGCATCAGCTCTTGATAACGGCGGTTTACTTCCACCCTGATTCTATCAACGGCAATGTTGATTTTCTGTGCTTCGATGCTCTTGCCCGAGGCTCTGTTGTTTTTCACGTCCCACAGACGCAAAGGTACATCCATCTTGCAGCTGAACTGCTTGATTTCTCCGTCCACCGTAAGGCGGCACATCAAAGGTAGGTTGCCATTAGGCTTCGCGCTGCCTTTCTTTACGTAGAATAATACTTTAAAGGTACTTCGCATAACTCACTTTTTATGGTTACAAAATTAATTTATAGTGAGTTACAGACAGGCATGACAAATAATGCAAATTGCAGAAATATAGCCACTTAGCAATATGTTTTGACTGTATTGCTCGGTAATGATGTGGTAACTGAACATTTGCATCATTACGCTATATTACGGATTCCTTCAGCCTTTCATTAAGAGTGAAATATGGCGTAACAACCATATTATCAACCATTTTTTCCGCACTTCTCCGCTTTTTATTACTTCGTTACGTGTTTATTTTACAAAAGCTTAAAGAATAATCAGTAGCGTTTTAACGCAAAAGCACTATCTTTGTGGGCAAATGCTAAAACAAGGGTAATACTTTGAAAAAAAACGGTACATATCTTAAAAGGGCGTTTATTAGGTTCTGCCGTTGGAGCAGAAACCCGTATGCTGTATTTCAAGGACTTGCCCTTACTGTTACAATTGGTGTTTTAGCCAAAGGTATCGTTGACAAGCTGCTGCCTAAAACCAACACTTTGGAGATAATTGTTCCTAATGGTTCACACCTTTCTCTTCAGCTGAAGTCTATGGCTGAGGTTCTGTCGCAAGAACTCTAATTTAAAAGCGAGCCCATCTTCATTATAACATTTAAGAAACAATAGCAGACGATTAGACAATTACTATCTAGTAATCAATCGTCTTGTGTGGCTTTGCTGAACATTGTGCATACTCTATTTTGTAACTTATAGGACCGAATTTGCAGTACCCCAATTATACAAGAAAATATATTATGAAAAAGTAATGAACGACTTGTCAATCAGCGAAGGAAAATACTGTTCTTTTTGCATTTTATATAAGAAATTGAGTGGGTTATAGTAAGAAGATAGAGCATTGGCAATTTTTAGGCATAGAGGGTAAAGAAAGCTAAAGTCAATGCTAAAGCTAATACTGAAGCCAAGGACAAAGCTATCACATACAAGTATTATTATGACAGAAAAATATAGAAAAAGCATAGAAAACATAAACGGGTTCATCGCCTCCATGCCACGCAAGGAGCTGTACGAACTTGCACACAGAACAACAAGAAAATATTTAGGCAACAGATTTGACAGCTGCTCAATAATAAACGCAAAATCTGGCAACTGCTCTGAGAACTGCAAATGGTGTTCACAATCTGTTTTCAGCAGATGCAACATAGAGAAATATCCGCTTGTAAGTGCAGACAGAGCTGTAAAAGAGGGGCTATACAACAGCTCATTCGGCATAAAAAGATTCTCACTTGTAACCAGCGGCAAGAGGGTTTCAAAAAATGAGATAGATGAGATATGCAAGATTGTAAAAGCACTCAAAGAGACAGGCAAGATTATACCGTGTGTATCGTTAGGCCTTATAGATGAGGAGGATATGAACAAACTTGCAGCAGTAGGCGTAACACGCTACCACTGCAATATGGAGTCATCGCCATCATACTTTAAAGAGCTTTGCACAACCCATACGCAAGAGGAGAAGATAAAGACCCTAAAAGCGGCAGCAAAGGCAGGCCTCTCACTATGCAGCGGTGGCATAATAGGCATGGGCGAGACAATGGATGACAGAATTGAATTAGCCCTCCTTTTAAGAGATTTGAATGTAAAGAGCATCCCGATAAATTTTCTCAATCCAATAAAGGGAACTCCGTTGCAAGATGCCAAACCACTCACAGAGGAGGAGATCCTTACAACCATAGCAATCTTTAGATTAATAAACCCTACTGCATTTCTGAGATTTGCCGGTGGAAGAGCATTAATATCAAAAGAGATACAGGAGAAAGCGCTTTACATTGGTATCAACGCCGCCATAATGGGAGATATGCTCACAACTCTAGGCAACAGTGCAAAAAACGATATTGCAATCTTCAAATCCGCAGGCTACGAATGGGAGACAGACACGGAGGCAAGTTATGAGTGCGTAGCAGACAGCAAAGGGACAGGTAACAAATCACCAAACCACACTGCAACAGACAATAATGCATACAGGAATGCAGAGATACATATCTGGCACCCGTATGCCTCATCTCTCTCCACACAGCCGCTCTATTTTGTTGAAAGCGCAAAAGGTGCAATCATTACAATAAACCATAATGGCAAAAAGCACAGGCTCATAGATGGAATGAGCAGTTGGTGGGCAGTTGCACATGGCTACAACAACAGGAGTATCAACAACGCCATAACAGCCCAGCTAAAAGAGATGAGTCACGTTATGTTTGGAGGATTCACCCATGCACCCGCGCAAAAATTAGCCTGTCTCATATTGGAAAAACTGCCAAAGAACAGCTCACAGAATCTTTCGGAGATATTCTTTGCAGACTCCGGCAGTGTATCAGTTGAAGTTGCAATGAAGATGTCCATACAGTATCAGGCAAGTAGAGGCATGTCTCAGAAAAACAAATTCGCCACGGCAAGAAGCGGCTATCACGGAGATACATGGAATGCCATGAGCGTATGTGATCCGGTAACAGGGATGCATTCGCTGTTTGGGTCGGCACTTCCTGCAAACTACTTTCTTCCGGCTCCGCCACAACAGGTAGAACTAAGCCTCACAGTAAAAGCATCCGGCAATATGGATAAAGCGGTAAAAGAGCAAAAACAGCAAGAGGTCAGATGGCTTAAAGAGGCAGAAAAGCTGTTTGCAAAGGAGCACGACAAGATTGCAGCATTCATTATTGAGCCGGTAGTTCAAGGAGCAGGAGGAATGCGCTTCTACTCGCCGGAGCTTTTGGTAAAACTGCATGCACTTTGCCGAAAATGGGATATTCTCCTAATCTTTGACGAGATTGCCACAGGATTCGGACGTACCGGGGAGCTGTTTGCCACATATTCAACAGCAGAATATACAGATAACAATGAGCCTATACTTCCCGATATAATCTGTATCGGGAAAGCTCTCACCGGTGGCTATATGACCCTCTCGGCAACCATCTGTTCTGCAGAGATTGCCCATTCAATATCGCTTAACAACCCATACGCCTTTATGCATGGCCCTACATTCATGGCAAATCCGCTTGCATGCGCAGCATCGTATGCTGCAATAAACGAATTGGAAAAGGATTTCCACCGGGTGAAAGAGATTGAGGCAATACTTATAGAGGAGTTAGGTAAGGAAGCTGCCATAATAGCAGGCAACAGCAAAAATGGCAAAACGCAAGCTGTCTCAAGAAACAGCATCAGAGATATAAGGGTAAAAGGTGCAATTGGCGTTTTGGAGATGAATTCCCCGGTTGACCTATCTAAGATACAGCCACTTCTTGTAGAGGAGGGAATATGGTTAAGGCCATTTGGCAGCTTGGTTTATATCATGCCTCCGTTTGTTATTACAGACAATCAGCTGAGGACACTTTGCAGAAAAACACTGAAAGTTATTGGGAAAATCTGCAGATAGAGATAGGCGTGCAGCAGTTACCTTTTTAGGCAACTTCAACTACATTGAATTTTTATGTTTAAAGAATATATACAAAACACCTTAGACGACCTTAAAAGCGCCAATATGTACCGCCATATAACCAAAATTGAGCACAACGGTAAGTACATAAACAGCTCAAACGGAGATAGATTGCTTAACCTTGCCTCCAATGATTATCTTGGCCTTTTAGACCATAAAGAGTATAACCAAAAGTTTTGGAATACATATATGATTCCCGGCAAGGTCTATTTTGGCAGCGGCTCCTCCAGATTGCTTACGGGAGACTGTTTGGAAGCAAGAGTATTGGAGGAGAGGGCGGAAGAACTATTTTCACTTGCAGCCGACAAGGAGATATGCAACAGCCAAAAGGTGACCTCAGTCAGACAATTTGGAGCACTTGTATTCAACAGCGGCTACCATGCCAACACAGGAATAATAGGAGCTGTCGGGACACTTAATAATACCATCTTCATTGCAGACAAATTGGCCCATGCAAGCATAATAGACGGGCTAAAATTAAGCGGTAAAAAGTTTGAGCGATACAGACATAACGACACAGCACACCTGCAAAAACTTGTAGATGAAGCAAAACAGCAAGGGTATAATAATATTGTAGTAATAACAGAAGCCGTTTTCAGCATGGACGGAGATACGGCACCTTTACAGGAGTTAGTTAAGATAAAGCAGAGCAATAAAGAGGTTGTTCTGTATGTAGATGAGGCACACTCATTTGGCCTTTACGGAGAGATGGGACTTGGTCTTTGCGAACACTGCGCAGTAATAAATGATATAGATATTATTGTGGCGCCATTGGGTAAGGCAGCCTCCTCTGTTGGAGCAATAGCTGTTGCAGACAGTTACCTAAAGGAGTTTCTTATAAATAAGATGCGCACATTAATCTTCTCTACTGCACTACCGCAGGTAAACTATGCAAGGAGTAGCTTTTTCCTCTCAAATCTGCGGAATCTACAGGAGCAGAGAGGATACCTGCAAACCATTATAAAGCAGTTCAAAACAGAGCTTTGCCTTCCATTAAGCGGAACTGTAGAGACAGCAATAATCCCATACAGGGTAAAGAGCGCAGAGCATGCAGTTGAAATGCAACGCCTTTTGGAGAGGAATGGAGTTCTTGCTCCGGCAATAAGACCGCCAACAGTACCACCAAACGGCAGCAGGCTAAGGCTTTCACTCACAGCAGCAATGAGTGCAGATGAGTTGGGAATGGTAGCAAATATACTTTTACGTACATGCAGCTTGTACCCACAATGCCATAATTAGTTTATGGGTCATAGTTAAAAGTTTATAGTACCAAATTGCGTTGCCAAAATGATATAAGAATAACATAATTTAAAAACAGTAGAAAATGAATTTCTATACAATACACAATACAGAAGGGTACAACTGTAAAAAACTGATTGTCTTCTTTGCCGGATGGGGTATGGATGAACGTCCGTTCCTTAATTTAGCCGAGGCAAAGTATAACATAATGATAATAAGCAACTACAACAACCTCAACATGAAGCCAACAATCATAGACTCACTATTAAATGAGTACAATGAGATAAACATTATAGCATGGAGCATGGGAGTATGGGTTGCCTGCCACACATTTAGTCACTATTCAGACAGTACAGACAATATAAGTTTAAAAAACAGTATCAACCACTGTATTGCAATAAACGGGACACCAATACCTATAAGCAACGAATATGGAATACCGGAGGCAATATTTAACGGAACAATAAAGACACTACCGCAATCTATAGACAAATTTGACCTGAGAATGTGCGAAAGCAGAGCTGTTTACAGCAAGTTCAAAGCAGTAGAACCAAACAGGACTGCAGAGGATAAAAAGAGTGAGCTGATAGCACTAAAAGAGAACTTTACAATATGTAATCCATTAACATGGACAAAAGCTGTAATATCTGCCAACGACAGAATCTTTCCTCCCAAGAACCAGCTCCATTATTGGAGTGAGTATCTCAAAAACAGGTGTCCGCAGGCAGAGAAGACCGCAACTTTTGCAATAGAGGAGATAGATGCCCCTCATTATATTTTTCATAGTAATGGATTCAAGCTATCGCAACTGCTTTCCGGTTGTTGATTTTGCCTGGATTAAAAAGCGCACGCAAAATATTGGACATCCTCTAACTTTAAAGAGGTCAGATAAAACGAGAAAAGAATTAATGATTAATATAGTAGAAAGACATTTTTCCAGAGCGGCAGCACACTACGACAACAACGCCACAGTGCAAGGACATAGTTCTTTACAACTATTCAACCTGATTACACAATCGGTTGTTATGCCCATATCTCCATCAGTTTTTGAGGTAGGATGTGGCACAGGCAAGCTGACCAAACTGTTAAGCAGCCTTAACCCCTCTACAC
>CAVHKR010000083.1:0-3181 GCA_963636615.1 Acutalibacteraceae bacterium
ACGTTATAGTAACCTACCGAACAATAGATGTTACCATTGCGAGACTTAGAAAGAAGATTGGTGAATACGGAAAATTTATTATTACAAGACAGGGGTTTGGTTACGGTTATTCAGATTAAAAAAGAGCAGCCTGAATAACAGACCGCTCCCAATTATTTCTTAAGAATTGTATAAAAAGGCAGAAAGTCTATGCTTATGCAGAAT
Organism: Acutalibacteraceae bacterium; assembly: GCA_963636615.1. GTDB lineage: Bacteria > Bacteroidota > Bacteroidia > Bacteroidales > UBA932 > Egerieousia. Next base: position 205 of record CAVHKR010000083.1, read on the forward strand.
CTGCCTTTTTATACAGTTTTCTTGTTAGAACCTCTGGTTCAACAGTTCCATCAACTTAACCGCAGCAAAGGCAATAGGGGTACCTGGACCAAAGATGGCAGCTGCTCCTGCTTTGTAAAGCGCATCGTAATCCTGCGCAGGAATAACACCACCGGCAACAACAATAATATCCTCTCTGCCAAGCTTCTTAAGCTCCTCAACAATCTGAGGGATAAGAGTCTTGTGACCTGCTGCCAACGAAGATACACCAACAGCATGAACATCATTCTCTACAGCCTGTTTGGCAGCCTCGGCAGGGGTCTGGAACAAAGGTCCCATATCCACATCAAATCCGCAGTCTGCATAGCCTGTTGCAACAACCTTAGCTCCACGGTCATGACCATCCTGGCCAAGTTTTGCTATCATGATACGTGGCTGACGACCCTCTCTCTTGGCAAACTCAGCAACCATCTCCTTAGCTTTCTCAAACTCGGCATCATTCTTAACTTCCGATGAGTAAACACCTGTATTCATTCTGATAACTGCTTTATAACGTCCAACAATTACTTCGCAAGCATCTGAGATCTCTCCCAAGGTAGCACGTGCCTTTGCAGCCTCAACAGCTAACGCAAGCAGGTTACCGTTCTTGTTCTTAACAGCATCTGTAATAGCAGCAAGGCACTCCTTAACCTTAGCCTCATCTCTATGAGCCCTAAGATCCTTAAGACGTGCAATCTGCTGCTCTCTAACCTTAGTGTTATCTATATCGAGAATCTCAATAGGAGCCTCTTTCTCAAGACGATACTTGTTAATACCAACTATGGTGTCATGGCCGGAATCTATACGAGCCTGCTTACGTGCTGCAGCCTCCTCTATTCTAAGTTTAGGAATACCTGTCTCAATAGCCTTAGCCATACCGCCAAGCTTCTCAACCTCCTGAATATGTGCCCATGCCTTATGAGCCAACTCGTTGGTTAGAGACTCAACATAGTATGAACCTGCCCATGGGTCTATTGAACGGCAGACATTTGTCTCCTCCTGAATATAAATCTGTGTATTACGGGCAATACGGGCAGAGAAATCTGTAGGAAGTGCAATAGCCTCATCCAACGCGTTGGTATGAAGAGACTGTGTATGGCCAAGAGCCGCACCCATAGCCTCAATACATGTTCTTGCAACATTGTTAAATGGATCCTGCTCTGTAAGTGACCATCCCGATGTCTGACAGTGTGTTCTAAGTGACAATGACTTAGGGTTCTGTGGATTAAATTCCTTAACAATCTTGGCCCACAACATTCTTGCTGCACGCATCTTGGCAATCTCCATAAAGTGGTTCATTCCAATTGCCCAGAAGAATGACAAACGTGGTGCAAACGCATCAACAGTAATACCTGCCTTGATACCTGTTCTCAAATACTCAAGACCATCTGCCAATGTGTAAGCCATCTCTATATCGTTGGTTGCACCAGCCTCCTGCATGTGGTATCCGGAGATAGATATAGAGTTGAACTTAGGCATATATTTAGACGTAAACGCAAATATATCGCCAATGATTCTCATTGAGAACTCAGGCGGATAGATATATGTGTTACGAACCATGAACTCCTTTAGAATGTCGTTCTGGATTGTTCCGGCCATCTCCTCCAACTTGGCACCCTGTTCCAAACCTGCAACAATATAGAATGCCATGATAGGAAGAACGGCACCGTTCATTGTCATTGAGACAGACATCTTGTTAAGAGGAATCTGGTCAAACAGAATCTTCATATCCTCAACAGAACAGATACTAACACCGGCTTTACCCACATCACCAACTACTCTTGGGTGATCTGCATCATATCCTCTGTGTGTAGCAAGGTCAAACGCTACAGAAAGACCTTTCTGTCCTGCAGCAAGGTTTCTTCTATAGAACGCATTAGACTCCTCTGCTGTAGAGAAACCGGCATACTGCCTAATGGTCCAAGGTTTCTGAACATACATGGTACTGTATGGTCCTCTTAAGAAAGGAGCCACACCTGCTGCGTAATGCAAGTGCTCCATACCCTCAAGATCAGCCTCGGAATAATTTGTCTTTACATCAATCCTTTCGGGAGTATGCCAAGTACTGTTTTTTAGGACCTCTTTGCACGCATTCCCGTCTGTATATTTTATATCTGAAAATTTAGGACGCATAATTATTCAACTTTTAAAAATTCTTATTTCTTCCCTACAAATCCTACTTAATACCCAATTTAGCCTGATAATCTTCCAAAGTATGAAGAACATTGCTTCTTACACTAATGAAGTTCTCAATCCCTTTAGCCATAAGATCCTCTTTGCAAGCAGGATCACCGGCAACTACTACAATAGCCTTGTTGCCAACAAGCTGAGCAATCTGCGGAACAGCATCTGCATATTCATCATCAGAAGAGCAAGCTACAACTATATCTGCCTTAGCCTCCAAAGCAGCCTTAACGCCCTCCTCAACAGATGAGAAGCGGTTGTTGTCAACTACCTTGAAACCTGCAACAGCAAAGAAGTTGCAAGCAAACTGAGCCCTTGCCCTACACATGGCAAGATTGCCATACGTAACCATGAATGCCATAGGTCTCTTACCGCTCTGCTCTGTTCTAAGTCTCATTGCCTCAAACGGCTGAGCACCCCTATACTGAATAAGCGGCTCTGCTATCATATCCCCCTCCTTAACCGCAGGAGCAGGTCTGGTAGCAATCTCCGCTGTAACCTCTTTTGGAGCTGTCTCATTAAAGTTAGGGTACTGGTTTGAACCAAGTATGGTCTCTTTTCTTGTCTCAATATTCTTATCCCTCTTGGCAGCAGACTCTTTAATTGCTGTCTGAATGTAACCCTCTTTGAAAGCAGCCACATAACCGCCAAGCTCCTCTACATGTTTGAAAAGGTTCCATGCTGCCTCTGCTATTGATTGAGTAAGCGTCTCAACATAGTACGAACCTGCAGCAGGATCTACTACTTTATCAAAATGAGATTCCTCCTTAAGGAT
>CAVHKR010000083.1:3191-6705 GCA_963636615.1 Acutalibacteraceae bacterium
AATCTGTACGTTTCTCGCTATACGGTTGCTGAACTCATTTGGCTCTCTGTATGAGAAGTCAAACGGAAGAACCTCCAAAGAATCTACACCGGCAATAGCCGCACTCATAGCCTCGGTTGTTCCTCTAAGCATGTTTACATATGAATCATATACTGTCTGGTTCCATCTGCTTGTAACGGCATGAATCTTCATCTTCTCTGCACAACTCTTTTTTGCGCCATAATCCTTAACTATATTTGCCCAAAGCATTCTTGCCGCACGGAATTTTGCAATCTCCATAAAGTAGGTAGAACTTACAGCAAAAGTGAACTGAATCCTATTTGCAGCTTCATCTGCAGAGAGGCCTGCCTCTGTAAGCAGATTCATATACTCGCTTCCCATTGCAAGTCCAAAACCAAGCTCCTGTGATATTGTAGAACCGGCATCATTAAGAGCGTATGCCTCAACACCAATCACTCTTACCTTAGGATAATCTTTAACAGCGTCTACAACAGCCTTTACGTTAGCCAATGACTTATCTGAACAGAACTTGCCATGTTTATTAAGACCGCGAAGAGGGTCGTAATCAAAGGTAGCCCTAAGCTCTGCAGGTTTTACCCCCTGCTCATTAGCTACAGCCAAGAATGAGTTGATAATCTCTACTGTTGCGCAGCAACAGCCCTCAAAGTTAACCTGAACCTTGTTAAGGTCTATACCCTTTAGAAGGGTCTTCATATCAGCATTGGAAACAGGCTCTTTGCCATTGATGCAGAACCCTACAGACTCAACTCCCTTTTTAAGACCGTCAACCGCCTGTGCATTAGCCTCTGCATAATTGCCTTTGCATGCGCAGTAATCCTGACGAATCTGCCAGTTGTTATCATCTTTTGTACCTCTTACAAACGGGAAAGTTCCTGGCTCAGAACCCACATGTTTTACATTTTTAAGATCCTCCTCACGGTAATACGGACGAACCGAAAAACCGTCTTGTGTCCTCCATACAAGTTTTTTCTCGTAATCGGCACCTTTGAGATCCTTTGTAATCACCTCCTCCCATTGCTGAGTAGATACAGGTGGAAACTCAGTAAATAATTTTTCTGCCATATTGTTTTGTTATTAATAAATTGTTGTGTATGTCTTATATGTATGTCCCAAATATCTCCTTAAACCGCCATTGCTTAAGGTTCGCTTGCACGCAGCTTTTCCTCGCCATGGCATAGCTCAAACAAGTTTGGCTCTGCTCATTTGGCTTACGGAAAAGGTTTGCTGACGCACAGCTTCTATTAATTAAGAGTTTTATCAGCCAAATTGACATCTGTTTCATCTCTGTCTTCTTAACGGGTATAAACAAACAAGCTGCATCTCTCATTAGTCTGCGCCCAAAGAAATCCAATAGATTATATAGATCATTTTCAGATAGTTATTCAATAACATTCTCTATTAATGAATCATCTGCAATATTAGGTATGGTAACCGTTAAGCCCGGAGTACGCTTTATCTCCCTCTCTATGGCAAACATAGCTCCTTTGTTACGCGCCCAATTTCTCCTTGCAATACCGTTGTTTACATCCCACAAAAGCATATTCTGTATCCTTCTGTCTGCCTCCTCCGAACCATCTATAACCATTCCAAAACCACCGTTCATGACCTCACCCCAGCCTACGCCGCCACCGTTATGTATAGATACCCATGTAGCACCACGGAACGAGTCCCCTATCACGTTCTGCACAGCCATATCCGCTGTATAAGAGGAGCCGTCATATATGTTGGATGTCTCCCTGTATGGTGAGTCTGTTCCCGATACATCATGATGGTCTCTTCCAAGCACTATAGGGGCTTTTACCTTGCCCTCTCTAATAGCCTTGTTCATAGCCAAAGCTATCTTTATCCTACCCTCGGAATCTGCATAAAGAATACGAGCCTGTGACCCAACCACCAATCTGTTCTTCCCGGCCTCTTTAATCCAGTGGATATTGTCTGCAAGCTGCGGTTTTATCTCATGAGGGGCATCTCTCATGATCTCCTCAAGGACATCCGTTGCCAGTTTGTCTGTATATGCAAGATCATCAGGGTCGCATGAGGTACATACCCACCTGTATGGGCCAAAGCCGTAATCAAAGAAAAGAGGACCCATAATATCCTGAACGTATGACGGATACCTAAACTTGCGAACCTGCTCCGTATCTATTGTGTCTGCATCCATTCCCGGGTTGAATATATCTGCACCTGCACGAGAAGACTCCAACAGAAATGCATTGCCATAGTCAAAGAAATACATCCCTTTGGCTGCCAATTTATTAATTGCCGCAACCTGCCTTCTCAAAGACTCCTGAACAGCCTCTTTGAATCTCTCCGGCTCATCGGCCATCATCCTTTTGCTCTCCTCAAACGAATAACCTACAGGGTAGTATCCTCCTGCCCACGGATTATGGAGAGATGTCTGATCTGAACCCAAATCTACATGAACATTATCATTGGCAAGTCTCTCCCACAAGTCTACAATATTTCCATGATATGCCAAGGAGACAGCCTCCTTAGCTGCCACCGCTTTTCTTATTCTTGCAATCAGGCTGTCAAGATCCTCATACACCTCATCTACCCAACCCTGCGAATATCTTGTTTTTATGGCTTTCTCGTTAACCTCTGCCACAACCCCAACAACACCGGCAATTACAGCCGCCTTAGGCTGCGCTCCGCTCATTCCTCCAAGTCCGCTGCTCACAAACAGCTTACCTCTTAAATCTTCTGGTTTAATTTTAGCAAAGTCTTGTATATCAAACTCTTTTCCCATATTCTGGAGAATCTGCCTGCGTGCTCCGTTAAGAATGGTTATCGTAGTACCATGTACAATGCCCTGCGGTCCTATATACATGAACGAGCCTGCCGTCATCTGCCCGTATTGAGAGACTCCCATGGCATTGAAACGCTCCCAATCATCCTGTTTGGAATAGTTTGGAATTACCATGCCGTTGGTTATTACCAATCTTGGAGCATTCTTGTGAGACGGGAAAAGTCCAAGGGGATTTCCGCTGTATAGGACAAGTGTCTGCTCATCGGTCATCTCAGAGAGGTATTTCATTGTAAGCCTGTACTGTGCCCAGTTCTGGAATGCCGCACCGTTGCCGCCGTAAGTGATAAGCTCATGTGGATGCTGTGCTACCGCCTTATCTAAATTATTGCTTATCATGAGCATTATGGCCGCTGCCTGCCTGCTTTTGTGTGGGAAATCATTTATGTTTCTGGCATGCATCTCATACGTTGGGCGGTATCTGTACATATAGATACGTCCGTAGTCGTGTAGCTCCCTGGCAAACTCCTTTGCCAAAAATGCATGCTGTTCTTTTGGAAAATATCTGAGAGCATTTTTAAGAGCGAGCCTCTTCTGCTCTTTTGTAAGAATCTCCTTTCTTTTTGGGGCATGATTTACCGTTGTATCGTATGGTTGTGCATCTGGAATCTGCGCCGGAATGTCCTCACACACCAAGGTCTTAAAATCTTTCATATTACTAATTTTTTCTATCTCCTAATTAAAAAT
>CAVHKR010000084.1:0-6639 GCA_963636615.1 Acutalibacteraceae bacterium
GTACCAGTGGTAATATATTTATAAATCAAATGATTATAAAACAAAATAATTGTAAGGTGAAGAGATTGGGCAAATTCTAAAAAACACTATTCGAGACATTGTTGAATATACAGAAATATGGACTATTAAGAGGGGTGATTTATAACACAGCTGTTATAAATCACCCCTCTATCTTGTTGCTAATTTATACAGACTACTGCTGCTTGCTGTTAAGCAATCCTGCTGCTTTCATATACGACAGATTCTTTAGATAGAGCTGGAAATAGGCATCTACCTTTGTTGCATAGGCACTTTGCCACAGAGCCTGTGACTCAAGATAATCAGATAGAGTTTCGAGCCCATTGTTGTACTGGCTCTTGCTTAATCTCATATTCTCCTCTGCCTGAGAGAGAGAACGGTCTGCTATCTCCCGTTCCAACATGGCCTCATCCAGTTCATTTATTGCTTTTGTCAGTTCGAGCAACATAAGCTCATCCTTGCTATCCTTCTCTGCCTCTGCCTTTGCCAATTGCTCTTTTGCCGCTCTAACCTTATTGTTTTGAGCTCCAAAATGGAAGATAGGGAACTTTAGACTAACCATTGCAGTGCCGGAAAACCCGTTGAGAAGTTTGGAGTCATTTACTTTAAGGGCATTCATATAGCTGTACATGCCTTTGAGTCCAAGTTGTGGCAACATCTCGCTTCTTGCAAGCCTAACCTGATGGCCTGCAGCTTCAACCTGTTTGTTAAGCATCTGGTATTCAAGCCGCTCTGTAATATCTGTAACCGTAACCTCTCCTGCAACATTGGGAAGTTCGTCAGATACTGTAATCTTACTTGTAAGCGGCTTGCCAATGTAATGGCACAGATTCATCATAGCAAGACGCAGGGCATTCTCTGCTTTTCTTACGGCAAGAAGGCTCTCATTTAGCTTAACTGTAACTTTAAGCAGGTCATTCTGAGGCTTTAGGCCATGTTTGTATGCGCTCTCTACATTCTCCATAAGCTCTTTGAGAACTGCGTTGTACTTTACGGCAACCTCCTTCATCTGCTGTGCCTTTACTAACAGAACATAAGCCTCCTCTGTCTTAACAATAACCTCTGTTGCTGTGAGAGATTCATTCATTCCTGCAACATCTCTCCCAATCTTAGCCAATTTGTATGCAGACCGTACTTTTCCACCCATATAGAGAGGCTGCTCCAAACTTACACCGGCTATATAGAACATCTCTGTTTTATATTTTAAATCTACGCCGGGGAAATATGCATAACTGCCATTCGGTACAAGCATGCCGGTTGAGGGGTCTAAAGCTAAGACCGGTAGATTGCCTCCGGCAATAGACAAGGCTCCGTCTGCATTACTGTATCCGGCTATTCCCTGAGCATACAGGTTGGGGTAAAAATTTGCCCTGTAGCTTTTGTACAGATGTTCCGCTGCAGCTTTTTGTATAGAAGCAGATGCCAGATCCTTATTGTTCTGCAGGGCTAAGCTGCGACATTGTTCCAAAGTAAGAGGTTTGCCATCTTCTGCATCACCGGCATACAGCGCACAGGGGGCTGTAAATAACAGGCTGATGCACAGAACCGTATATATATATAATCTATTCATTTTTGCTATTATTTTTAATATTAAAGAACAACGCATACAATATTGGAATGAATATAAGGGTTATAAGGGTTCCAAAGGTCAGACCACCCATTATACTTGCTGCCAATGACCCAAACATGGAGTCGGAGAGCAGCGGTATCATTCCAAGAATTGTGGTAAGAGCAGCCATACTTACTGCACGCAGACGGCTCTGTGCGCTGTCTATAAGTGCTGTTATAGGCTCAACGCCGTTATTAAGCTGCAGCGTAATCTCATCCATAAGTACAATGCCGTTCTTGAGTACCATGCCTATAAGTCCCAGTGTACCCACTATTGCAACAAAATTAAACACCTGCCCTGTAAGCAGCATAACAGCCACAACACCAATAATGACAAATGGAATGCAACAGAAGATAATTATAGGTTTCCTGTAATCCTTAAAGAGCATTATGAGAATGGCTATCATTAGGATTATTGCAAAAGGGAAGCTCTTGAAGAGATACTTCATAGACTGGTCACTTGCACTCTTCTCCCCCTGCCAGTTAAGAGAATAACCCTCCGGCAGTTCAATAGACTCTATCTGTTCTGCAATGGCAGATCTGGCTTTCTCTGTCTCTACACCCGGAACAGGCGAACACTGAACCCTCTGGCTTCTCTGACCGTTATAACGTGGTACTACCGGATCTTCCCATTTAATATCTACCCCTTTGGCAACCTGTTTAAGCGGTGTACTCCCCATAAGTTGCTCTATAATATCATCTTTCTCCAACAGGCCGGCTTTGAATTTAACCATTGTCTCGTGAGAGAGCAGCCCGTTAACCCTTGGAAGCGTTGAGAATACCTGTGTATTGCCAATATTGTCTATAGGTTCACCTCTTTCGTTAAGACATTTGACATATATTTTCTTGTTGTGTATGCCATCGTAGAAAGAGCCTATTGGAATACCTCCATTTGCAGAGAGCAACGACATGCTCACATCATTTCTACTAAGTCCCAATGCCCTTGCGGCAGGCTGATCATATTCAACAGCCAGATAAGGAACTTTAGGCTCCCAGTCCGTTGTTATGAGATAGACATACGGAGATTCCTCCATAATCTTTGTAGCCTGTGCAGCAAGATTGTGAAGCACCTCCGGATCTGGGCCAGTAAACTGAGCCTCAATAGGATACTTTTTAAACATCAGATTGTATCTCTTTAGTTTTACGTATGCCTGAGGATAGTTCTCAGATAAATACTCCTGAATCTCATCTATATTGGCAACCAAAGTTTTAGGGCTTGTAAAATCTATTATAAGCTCGCCGTAAGATAAAGAGGGGTATGCAATGCTTCTTACCAAATTATATCTTCCCGGAGTTCCCCCAATAGAGGTTGTAACATGGGTTATCTCCTTATTGGTCTTGAGATATGCCTCTATCTCTGCAAGGTCATGTTCTACCTGTGTATAGTTGGTTCCCTCAGGAAGTTTGTACTCCATATAAAGCTGGTCATATTCCATATCGGGAAAGAAACCATGCTTCATAAACCCATAGCCCCAAATAGCCAATACGAGCAGGACAACCATAAACAGAACAGAAGAGACTCTGTGGGCAAGCCCAAATTTAAGACAACCTCTGAGGGCCGCGTAAATTTTTCCGTTATATACCCTCTTGCCGTTGTTTGAATTGGTTGTATCGGGCTTTATCTTTAACATTCTGTTGGCCATAAGCGGCACATGCATCAGTGCCAGTACCCAGCTTAGCAGCAGTGAAACAGCCAATACTATGAACAGGTCTCTTGTATATACACCTGCAGTATCAGGCGACATAAAGATAGGAAGGAAAGCTATGATAGCTATGAGCGTAGCACCCAAAAGCGGCATGGCCGTCTGCTTGCCTATATCTGTAAGAGCCTGTATTCTTGGCTTTCCGGCTTTAAGGTCTACCAATATTCCATCTATTATGACTATGGCATTATCTACCAACATCCCCATTGCCAATACAAATGCGGCCAGAGAGACACGTTGCATGGTGCCTCCGGCACTTTGCAGAAACAGGAATGAGCCGAACACTGTAACAACCAAACTTATACCTATTATCAGGCCGCTCTTGAATCCCATTGTTATCATAAGTACAACAACCACTATGATAACAGACTCTATTAGATTTATAATGAATGTCCCAAGAGAATCGCCTACTCTTTGCGGCTGATAAAAGACCTTGTTGTACTCCACACCCGCAGGCAGTCTTGTCTCCTCTAACTGTTTTAAGGTCTTGTCTACCTCGGCACCAACCTTTACTATATCTGAGTTTGATGATGCTGCAATAAGAATCCCCAAGGCCCTATCACCATCGTAAAGCAGCTGATTCCTTACAGGGCTCTCGTAACTTGTCTCAACAACTGCTATATCTCTCACTCTCAATTGATCGTTGTCATGACCCTGAATAATCATCTCTCCAATGTCATCAACTGTCTGGAACTTGTCACTTACCGCAACCCTTATTCTGTTTGTCCCGTTGTCAAAATAGCCGCTGTACGTTGTCTTGTTCTGGCCATTGAGTGTGGCAAGAACCTCTGCCGGTTTCACTCCAAGGTTGGCCATCTTGTCTTGCAGGAGAGATATATTTATGCATTCGGGACGTTTGCCGTATATCTCAACCCTGTCTACACCGTCTATCTCTGTTGCCTCTCTCTTTATCAGCTCGGCATAATCAGATATCTCCTTATCTGTGAGTCCGTCTCCGGTAAGTACATAGAACATTCCGTAGACATCTCCAAAATCATCCTTCACCACCGGTGCATACGCTCCGCTCGGAAGAGACCCCACCGCATCCGATACCTTACGCCTCAACTTGTCCCAGCATTGCTCTACATCTTCATCCTTGGTTGTGGTTGTAAGCTCAACCTGTATAATTGAAAGATCGTTGTATGAATAACTCTCAATATCATTGATGTTACCCATATTCCTTATGCTCTTCTCCAACACATCTGTAACTTCGAGTTCTACCTGATGGGCAGAAGCTCCCGGATATGTTGTGACTACCATTGCAGTTTTTACCTTTATCTCTGGATCCTCTAATTTACTCATCTTGTAGCAAGACAAGGCTCCGCCAATGACAAGGACTGCAATAAGGAAGTAGATAAGGTTTCTGTTTTTAAATGACCATCCGGAAATATCCATTATAACAGCCCTCCTACATTGGTTTTAGATGTAGTTGTAATCAGCCTTACAGATTCGCCATCCTTTAAATGGTGTACTCCCGATGAGACTACAAGATCCCCCCTCTTTAATTGGGGAGATGTTATCTCGCTGCTGCCGTTACTCTTTAGAAATGTAAGGTTAATCTCAACAGCTTTTACGGTAGAACTGTTTGCCTCATATACAAATACTCGAGATACTCCGTCTGTTTCAAAAACGGCTGTACTTGGAACTATATATGTTTCAACATCCCCGTTTTTGGCAGATGCAATAGTAACCATAGTGTTCATGCCAACAGATGGGAGAGGTTTATTGTCTGCCACCAATTTGAATGTCATTGTATAGAGCTGATTGGCATTTGCTTTTGGCGATATGCTTTTTGGCTCCAATTTATAGGAGATACCGGGATATACATCAAATGTACAGGTATAGCTCGTAAACTTCTCTCGTTTTACATAGTCCTGAGCCGGAAGGCTTATCTCAACCTCAGGGGTTGCCGCTCCTACCAAGCTTAATAAAGGCATCCCGGCCCCTACAATCTCATGCTCTTCAAAATAGTGTTTATCTATAATGCCATCGTATGGAGCATACATCTTTGTATATGCCAACTGATCTTTGTGATGCTTGTACTTGGCGGTTATCTGTTTTAATCCGTACACGGCTTTGTCGTAGTTGTTTGGAGTGGTGCCTCCATCTTTATAAAGCGCAATAACTCTTTCCGCCTCTGCCTTTACCTGCTTGTACTCAGCCTCTGTAGCATCAAATTGTACTTGATAATCAATAGGGTCAAGTTCTGCTATGAGTTGACCTTTTTTCACCCTCTGTCCATCTTTTACAAAAATTTTCTGTAGAGTACCGCTTACTTTAAAGGACAAACCTGCATCTTGAGACGATTTTACCTTTCCGGGATATTGCATCACCGAGGTTTCATCTGAGAAAATCACCTCCTCTGTCTTTACAGTTTTTGGTTTTGTTGTCTGATTACTGCCATTATTGCATGCAGACAACAGCAGGGATAATGTTCCTACAACTAAAAAAAATCCATACTGTCTCATAACTGATATTAATTATTTCTGTTTCAATCACTTTAATAAATAAACGCACAAAAGTACATATATAATATGTCCAAAAAATGTTCCAAAATACATATTTTCTATACCTTTCATACAAAGGTACTGGCTATAAACCTAATTTTCAATCTGAAATAGCAATAATTTAAGCATAGAACAGTCTAATCCCAATTTGGTTCACCAAAGTTTTGAATATGTGAACAACAGTTTTAATAGACTTATACAGATCCTATTGCTGCAAAAAAAATTGTCGGGAAGGATAGAGGTGTAAATTTTATACTGCCTCTTTCTTCCCGACAAAATGTCATTGTTCCAATCTTCAGCTATTTCTTATTTACTCTCTGCAGGGTTCATTATAACATCTATCTCGTTGCCCGAATTGAGAATATCTTTTACAAGATTCTTTATTGTTTCGCCATCTATGCTTTTAACAACCTCTGTGTATGTAGTAAATTTATCCATTCCCTCTACATAATAGCTGTTAAGCAGAGACTCCCAATAACTGTTCTGAATCTGGTTCTCAGGGAAATTCTTCAACAGGTTCTCTTTTGTCTTGGCAAGATATTCTGCATTAGGACCTTGCTCGGCAATCTCCTTGAGCCCGTCTTTTGCCAATTGTATAAGTTTTTGAGATTTAGCATAATCGGTATCAAATACTATAGCTAAAATAGCACAGTCCTTTATATCCTTGCTGCCCATTGCTACAGCCTGCACGCCAACACCGTATGTGCCCCCCTCATCCTCTCTTATCGTCTTGGTGTACAACTGGTCGAGTATCCCCTGAAGTGTATTTAGAGCAACGGAATTCTCAAGATTGTTCTTTATGT
>CAVHKR010000085.1:0-6575 GCA_963636615.1 Acutalibacteraceae bacterium
TTATACAGCATTATATTCTCTATGTCCTCTACAGATTGCCTGAACTCACGCCCGTTTCTTACTCTAATGTCATATTCATCTCCATCCTCCCTGTAGTAAGAGGCCAATGCACCGTTTATTCTGTTACGCAGATACAAAGATGCCGTTGAGACATTAAGTCCGTTAAGTGCCAGTTTTTCCCTGTCAAACTCTACCTGATACTCCGGAACATAGTCCTCTCTGCTTATAAGTACCTGGTGTGAGCCGGCCTCCATAAGTTTTGACTTTACAGCCTGAGCCCTTTCATCTGTCTCTGCAAAATCATATCCGTAAATCTCAACATCTACTGTTGCCTCTCCACTCATACCGCCACTCTGCCCTCCAGCTAAAACCTTGTATGTCTTTATAATAGGGTATTGAGACAGGTCGTTTCTCATCTCCTCGCAAATTTCGAGCAAGCCTCTTTCACGCTCCGTTACGCTTAGCAAGCTGATATTAAAGCTTATGATATGCGTACCGTTTGTCTGGAATGATGCAAATACATTGTCTGTACTTGCCGAACCCTCTGTAAAGTTAATCTTTCTTATCTCAGGATATTTGTCTGTAAAGAGCTGGTTTATCTTTAGGGCAAACTCCTTTGTTATCTCCTGCCTTGTACCAATCGGCAACTCTATTGTAATACCTATACGGGCATTATCTGCCACAGGAAAGTACTCTGACTTAATATTTGGCCCTATAAAGATTATTGTAAGCAGGAATATAGCCAACGCTCCCATCCCAACAACTGTCCTGTGATGAACACACCATCCAAGCAGTCTTGCATACGCAGTATCAAGCCAGTCTAAGCCTCTGTTGATTGGTACAAAGAACATATTGTACAACTTGCCATGCTTATTGTTAAGCCTAAGCATGTTAGAGCAGAGCATAGGGATGAGAGACAGGGCTGCAACGGTAGAGACTATCATAATAATACTTACAATCCAGCCTAACTGCCTAAACATTATACCTGCAATACCATTAATCATTGTAAGAGGCATAAACACTGCCAACATTGTAAGGGTAGATGCTATAACAGAGATTGCAACCTCATTTGTAGCATATACCGCGGCCTGCTTAGGACGGCTGCCTCTCTCTATATGTGTTGTAACATTCTCCAAAACCACAATTGCATCATCCACCACCATGCCTATTGCAATTGAAAGGGAACTCAACGATATAATATTCAATGTATTGCCCGTTGCAAACAGATATATGAGAGATGCCAGCAGGGAGATAGGTATTGTAAGTACAATAATGAATGTTGCCCGCCAGCGTCCCAAAAAGACAAACACAACCAACATAACCAGAATAAAGGTTATGAAGATGGTCTCCTTTAAGGAATCTATGGTATTGAGAATATTGTCTGATGTATCTACTATTATACCTAACTTAACATCTGACGGAAGCGATTCCTGAATATCGGGAAGTTTTGCCTTTACCTTCTTTGATATGTTTACAGAGTTTGCTCCGGACTGCTTCTGGATGATAATCATACCTCCCTTGTGCCCGTTGTTGTAGGTCTCCTGCGATCTCTCCTCCAAGCCGTCTTCTACGGTGGCAACATCTTTAAGATAGATAATCTTTCCTCCCTGATGTCCAACAACAAGGTCTCTCATCTGCGAAGCATCTGTAAACTCGTGCTGCACACGCATAGAATAGGTATTGGAACCCACATCTATTGATCCTGCAGGGGTATTCTTGTTCTCCTGTCCTATAATCTGCGCTATTGTCTCAATGGTTAGGTTATATGCCTCCAGCTTGTATGGGTCGCAATAGACCTTTATCTCTCTGTTGGGAGCTCCCGATATAGATACTGTACCTACTCCTGCAATACGGGCAAGCGGGTTTGCCACTTTATCGTCCAATATCTTGTTCAGGCCATTGGTACTCTCCTCTGCCGTTACAGATAGCAATAGAATAGGAATATCGTCTGCTCCGAATTTAAAGATGATAGGGGTGTCGGCTTCATCGGGAAGGGAGGAGGTAACCATATCCAACTTATCTCGTACATCGTTGGTTGCCACATCTATATCTATACCGTATTCAAATTCCAAAGTTATGATAGAGACATTCTCCTTGGATCTTGAGGTCATATCCTTTAGGTTGCTTACACTGTTAAGGGTGTTCTCCAAAGGTTTGGTTACATTGTTCTCTATATCCTGAGCACTGGCGCCACTATAGGTTGTCATAACCATAATGGTATTTGTATCAATGTCCGGATACAGGTTTATAGGTATCTGAACTAAAGAAAAGATACCAAAGATTGCTATCCCCACAAAGATAAGAGCCGTGGTTATAGGTTTCTTTACTGCTGATTGATATAAACTCATAAATTAATTCTCAAAAATTAGGGTTATTTAACCACTTCTACATTGCTTCCGTTAGAGAGTCTTGCATGTCCCTCTGTAACAACCTCATCACCTGTCTTAAGGCCGCTTATAATCTCATATTCGGTACCCATTCTTCTGCCAAGTTCAACCTTCTTGAATACAGCTTTTCCGTTTTCAACAACATAAACGTATCTGTCTCCCGATCCGGTCTGTTTAAGTACGGCCTTGTCTGGAACTACAACATGTTTGGCTGTTCCGTAAACAAAATATGCCCTTGCAAACATACCCGGTCTTACAGCCTGATCTGCATTTGCTATAACTAACTCAACAGGAAAAGTTCTTGTTGAAGCATCTATTGTAGGATATACCAAATTTACTTTGGCCTTAAATACCCTGTCTGCGTAGACATCGCATTTAACATCTACCGTCATCCCTTTCTTTATATCTTTAAACAGCCCTTCCGAAACATTTACAACAAGCTTGACAGGGGTAATCTGTTCAACCACATAAAGAGGCTGCGACATTGTAAACATATCCCCCTGATCATAATTTCTTGCGGTAACAATACCATTGATAGGGCTTCTTAGAATTGTATTCTCTACAAGGTTATCGTAGTTTGTCTTTGAGATTGTATAGGCCAGAATTTTTCCGTCTAACTCAGACTTTGAGTTGCCTCCAACCTCATACAACTGTTGCGCACGGCTTAACTCAATTGAATCGTTCTGCATCTGGCTCCTTGCCTGAACAAGGCTTGTAGCCTCCATCTTGGCAAGAATCTGCCCCTTGGTTACTCTGTCTCCAACCTCTACAAAAATCTTCTCAATCCTCAGGCTCATCTTGGGGGATATATTGTTTGTTGTATTGGCTATCACCGAGGCCGAATAAACCTCCTCCTGATCTACATTATCTTCAAAAACTTTTTCAACTTTCACCTGAACTGCAGCTGCATTCTCTACATTCTGAGCAGCTACCAAAGCACTCTCCGCATCTGCTGTCTCTCTCTTGCTTTTGCATGAGGATAGCGACAGGACAAATGCGCAAAGCATTAAACCGCCTACGATAATTCTACTTTTTTTCATCTTTGTTATACTATTTTAAACTTTGTTTACAATCACTACGCCTCGGCATAGTCTAAATAAATTTGCCTCTGCACTCGGCTTAATCGCTTATTTTAAACTTTTTTTACAATCACTGCGACGTCTATATTATTCCATTTTTTCTATGCTTATACCCAGAATCTTATCTAAAGAGGATTTGGTAATAAGGTAATTATATATGGAACTGTTGAGATTCAATCTCGACTGCATAAGCGCAAGCTGCGAATTCTGCATCTCCAAAAGGGTACCGCTGCCTATCTCGTATCTTTTTTGTGCAATGGTATTACCCTGCTCCGCACTCTCTATGCTTTTCCTGGCTGCCTCATACTGTTTTGTTGATGTTTCCAAATTGCTTAGGCTCTGAGTAATGGAAACCTCAAGATTTTTTCTTGCCTCCTCTATCTGCAGTGCCATCTGCTCTCTCTGTACCTTTGTCTGCTTAAGGGCATAGTAACGTTGTCCTCCGGAGAAGATTGGTATATTGAGAGATATACCGGCAACCGAATATGGAGTCCAGTTAAACTGGTTAAACTTAAATGTATTTGTCATGGCGTTCCAGTTGTATGAAATGGTTCCCGATAAGGTTGGATAATATTTTGCAAGCTGGGACTGATATGTCTTGTGCAGTTGCGCATCCTGAATCTCAAGCTGTTTTAGAGTGCTGTTTTTAGTCAATGAAAGGTCATCCTCTTCTAAAACAAGATTACTCTCCGCAAGGCGCACAAGCTCATTCTCATAATCCTTAAGATTACCGTCGCATACAATCTCATTGTTCAGATCCAATCCCAATACAGCTTTCAACTGCCACAAGGTTACAACTATATTTCCCTGTGCACTGTACATGTTGGGTTCTGCATTTCTAACTGCAACCTCTGCCGTCAGGAGATCGTATCGGGAAGTTTTTCCGGCATCATATTTATCCTTTACAACTTTTAGATTCTCTATGGCTGTAAGGAAGTTCTCTTTATACACCTCGTATGAATCCTTGGCCAAAAGCACCGCAAAAAAGGATTGTTTTACCTGCTCAATAAGATCTATCTTGCTCCCTCTTGCCTTCTCTACAGCAAGTTCTACATCCTGCCCTGTAATCTGTACACTTTTCCAAAGTGGAACATTTACCAACGGCATAGAGGCGCTAAAGCCTGTGCTCCATGTATTGTCTGTTCCTATTGTAATAGACTGGTCTCCCATTACCAGCACCTGCTTCTTAATTGTTCTCTGATAGTTTGTACTAAAATCAATCTGAGGGAAGAGTGAGGCGTACGTACCCTTACGGGCATACCCTTTCTTTATAACCTCCATGTCTGCAATCTTTAAAGTACGGTTTTCAGACAGTGCAATCTTTAGGGCATCATTTAATGTTAGATGCAAAGTATCCTGAGCAAAAGCCTGCACACCAATCACTCCTGCACAGAGCGATAAAACTAATTTTAAAATCCCTTTTCTCATAAATTATATATCTTCTTTTTCTATTCTTATCAACACCTCTCTCCCCTTTTGGGTTGAGTAGGCTTTCATTATTGTAACAAGCGTCAGCTTGCATATCTCATCCGGTCTGTATTTACTTGTCAACTCCTCTGTATTCAAATTGTTCATTAACTGGCTTCTTGTAAGAGGTCCCAATATCTCATAGTTTTCATCAGGCCTGAGTTCGCCCCCCTTTATTCCCTCCTCTATGAGACCTTTTACAAGTTTTTCCAGTTTATTAAACCAGATCTCCCACTCCTCTTTTAGGGCAGGTGTACTCTCTATATCGTTAAAGAACTGCTCACAGATATTGCTGAAAAACCTAAAAATATGCATATCAATCCTCATTATCTTCTCTAATGGAGAATACCCCTCCAGCACAATAGCTGCTATCTTGTCCATCTGCTCTCTCTGTTTATAAACAAGAGCCTCCCTTGTGAACTCCTCCTTACCGGAGAAAAACTCATAAATAGTCTTCTTTGATATTCTAAGCCTTTGCGCAATATCATCTACGCTAACACGTTTTACCCCGTATTTAGCATACTCTTTAAATGCAGTCTCTAATATAAGGTCCCTCTTCATTCGGAAAATTTGGAAACCGTTTTAGTGTTGGCAGTTTCCAGCGTGCAAAGATAATGCCTCACTGACATCTTCCAAAAAAAAATAAAAGAAAACAGCAAGAAACCGTGTTCTGGAATATGATTGGAGAAAAAACGGCTACAATGTCTCTACAGGCATTGTATCACCTTCTCAAGATGAGTGCCGTGCGACCCTTTTATAAGGATTGTATTCCCAACAGGAGACTCCTCTTTAAGATACAGCGCCAACTCATCTGAATTATTAAAGGTTATAACAGTACTCTTTACCTCGTCTGCAAGATTCTCTACAGCAGCTTTAAACTCTTTTCCAACCAGTATAACCTTGCCGGCGTTAACAGTATCTGCCTTTAATATAATATTGGTATGTTCAGGTTTTGAGTCTGTTCCAAGTTCAAGCATATCTCCAAGTATCAGCATTTTGTTGTTCATCTTTAATCTTGCAAAGTTGTCTAACGATGCCCCCATGCTGGTAGGATTGGCATTGTATGCATCAATGATAAGAGTATTCCTGTCTGTTTTGTACAACTGAGATCTGTTGTTAAAGGGAACATAATTTGCAATTGCATCTACGGCTTTTTGTGTAGGTACAGCAAAATATGTTGCTACACAGAGTGCCGCAAGTACATTATCTACATTGTAATCCCCTATGAGATGTGTTTTTACAGCTATCCGTAACGGCTGTTCTAATGAGGAGAGATTAGCTATCTCCACATTAAGATAAGGGGAGTTGTCTGTTCCTACAATCTTCGCTCCCATTGATTTAACACCATACGGCACAATCTGTAACGTTGGGCGGTTGCTGTACATGCGGAGGAGATATTCGTTGTCTGTATTTACAAAGGCTATCTTCTTATGCTCCATAAGATTGTCATACAGCTCCCCTTTTGTCTTTATAACACCCTCAAAAGAGCCGAATCCTGCAAGGTGCGCTTTTCCCACATTTGTTATAAGGCCAAAGGAGGGGGATACTATTTTACAAAGATGACTTATCTCGCCCGGAGCACTTGCTCCCATCTCTATTACAGCTATCTGTGTATCTTCATTAAGATTGAGAAGGGTAAGAG
>CAVHKR010000086.1:0-6514 GCA_963636615.1 Acutalibacteraceae bacterium
CCCCTTAAATGTCTCATTAAGCCTAACCCCATTGCTCATCCATAAAACAGAGGGTTTAGAACCCTCCTGCACAGGAGTTATACGCCCAATCTCGTGCACCTCTGTACCTGTCTGGCGCTTTACACGGGTTTTTACAGCATCTAACTCATTCATACCTACCGTAAAAAGCAGTTCATAATCCTCTCCTCCCGATATTGCCAGTTCATTAAGATAGTGCTCTCCTTTATTGCCAAAGCTGCCTCTAAGTTGAGACGACAAAGGAATCCTGTCTATATCTACACAGGCAGAAACATTGCTCAGCATTAATATATGCTGCAGATCCGAACCTATTCCGTCTGAAATATCCATCATTGCATGCACTGCTTCAAAACGGCCAAGTACCAATCCCTCATTAAGTCTTGGCCTTGGCATATAGTGTCTGTCTAATAGATATTTTACACACAGGTCTTCTGAAACAAGTTTATCCAATGTCTCTTTATCTCGCTCTGCAAGAACTATCTGCAATCCTCCTGCAGAATCTCCAAGCGAGCCTGTTACGCAGATTATATCATCTGCACAAGCCTTGGAACGCATCTTTGCTTTCCCATGCTCCACTTCCCCAATAACACCAACATTTATAACAAGGTCTCGCAAAGATTTGGTGGTATCACCTCCTAAAAGAGGTACATTAAACTCCCTGCTTATTGCAAGGTAACCATTCATGAACTCATCCAAATAATCTAACGACACATTGGGGGGAACCGCAATAGAGAGAAATGTCCCTCTTGCAATACCCCCCATTGCCGCAATATCACTAAGGTTAACTGCAACGCTCTTGTATCCAAGCTCATACGCCGATACCTTTTCTCTAATAAAATGAATCCCCTCTGCAAGCAGGTCTGTGGTAAAGAGAGAGTCTGTTGCGCCATCCTTGGGAAAGACAGCGCAATCATCCCCTATTCCTACTTCATTATTATGTAGAAGAGGGCTGAACTTATTGGCAAAACTCTCAATAAATCCAAACTCCCCTATCTCCTTTAGACTCTTCAACTTTTTCAATATTACAATAAAACGACATATTAAAATTTGAATGCGAAGTGGAAATTCAAGGCACACGCAGAAGTTACCTTTTTATTCAAATTTTATAGGCGTAGGACCAAAAATCATACTCCAAAGCAGTTGCCCTTTTAAAAATTTTCACCAATTCCCCCCTCTGCTCCTCTGTTCTGCTTGCAGCGAGAGTACAGCATATATCAAGGTAGATCCTTACGCTTTCATCAAAAAGATCGCCTGAATAACCATCTATCCACTCTTTATAAGGATTGCCGGCAAAGGATTTAAGCTGTTTGCCAACCTCAGCGTAAACCCAAAAGCAGGCCAAATGTGCAACTGCTGCTTTTGCCGCATCTTGTGTGGCAACCAGATTATTCAGAAACTCTGTGTACTCTTTGCAAGCGGTACCCATTGTATCATTATCCTTGTAAGATACTGTATGGGTCTGTAGTTTTTTTCTTAACGTCTGATGAAGTATCTTTTCAAACTCAACTGTCTCATTGTAGAATCTGGTAAAATACTCCTTATATGGAGCCATCTCGGGCATCTCTCTCATTTTAAGCATATTCTCCCCAAACACCTTTAAATACAAGGTGTCTTGTGCAAGGTAATATGTAAATTTTTCAGGATTCAGAGTCCCGTTTTCAAGCTCTTTGAGAAAGGGCATTGATATTATCTCATTATAGGTGGGGGATATACTGCTCCATGCTATACTCTTCCATGCTCCCTTTATACCAACGCAACTTTCAAGTAACTCTGCCGTTGCCTTGCCGGGTTCTTTTGCTGCCATTATTTCAGACACAACCGCTATAGAATCTGCCCCGGCATTCATTATCTCCTGCGCATTGTCTTTATGGATTCCGCCAATGGCAACCACAGGATGCTTGGAGAATGATGCTACCATAGAGAGACCGTCTATGCCAAATCCGTCATTAGTGTCTCTCTTTGTAGGGGTTCTGAATACCGGAGAAACTGCAATATAATCTATGTCATAGCTGTTTGCATCTACTGCCTGCTCCAATGTCTCAACAGAGAGCCCTATAATCTTAGATGGGCCTAAGATGCGTCTTGCTTCATCTACAGAGCTGTCTGACTGCCCTACATGCACCCCCTCTGCGTCTGCGGCAAGGGCAACATCTATCCTGTCGTTTATTATAAGAGGCACATTGTACTGCTTAAGCATTCTGTGAAGTCTCTTTGCAAGGTAGATGAACTCCTCGCTGCTGCAATCCTTTTCTCTAAGCTGTACCATGCTCACCCCGTTTTCAACCGCCTCCAATACTGTCTGTTCAAGCAGGTTGTCTGCCTTGCATTGATTATCGGGAAGTGTGGTGTCTAAGTTAAAGAAATGTCTGTCTGTAACCAAATATAATGGGGTTTTAAACAATCTGTCTACTTTCTCTTTTGAAAAATAGTTGTCTGTAGCGTTATACAACTCATCCAAGAAGTTTAATTGCAAAGAGCCGGGACCGTCTGATTTTGCGGCAGCGGAATGGCCTGCAAGCCCCATGATGAACATTGCGTTGGTGGCAGCCTCAAGATAGTTGCTGTTTATGGCAGCAAATGCCCCGGTTATTGCTGAGGCTGTACAGCCTAATCCTGTAACTTTTGTCATCATTGGAGAGCCTATTGGCACCGAATTGACTGTCTCTCCATCTGTTATATAGTCTGTAGCTCCGCTTATAGATACAACTGCTCCTGTAAGCTTGGCCAAACGTTTTGCCCCCTCAACTGCGACATTGGATGAGGCTGTGCTGTCTACCCCTTTGCTCCTTATCTCCTCTCCTCCGCCAACAGCTATTTTCTCCCCCTTCTGTGCAAGATATTTTGAATATGCCTGTTCCAGAACCATTATCTCGGAGCCATTTCCTCTTATTATGGTTGGCATACACTGGCTCATTATGCGTACACAGGTTTCTGTCCTGTATCCGGTTGCCCCTGCTCCAACAGGGTCTAACACTACAGGGATGCCTCTGCTTACAGCATTCCTTCCTGCTATGATCATGGCATCTACCCAATCGGGGTTAAGTGTACCTATATTTATTACTAAAGCGCCTGCAATTGAGCTCATCTCTACCATCTCCTCTTTTGCATGAGCCATAACAGGAGAGGCTCCAATTGCAAGCAGCGCATTTGCGGTATTATTCATCACCACAAAATTGGTGATGTTATGTACCAACGGGGCAATCTCCTTTATCTTTAAAAGGTCTCTTTTTAAAGCATTTTTATTCATATTTACAGATTTAAAGTATTATTAATATTTAAAAGAACTATAAATACCGGAGTCTGTTTATCACAGTCTCTAATCCGCAAATGTATATAAAAATTCTATCCAAAAATAGAGCTGAACATAACTATTAATATTACCACCGGTGCCACAAATCTTATAGAAAAATATGTGATCTTCAAAAACCATTGTCTGATATGTAAGGTGTTGCCGTTTGTGAGTTCATCCATAACATCGGAACGTTTCATACGCCATCCCACAAAAATCACTATCAGCAGCCCCCCTATTGTCATTAGATAATCAGCTGACACCTTGTCAAACAGACTAAAGATTGTAAGCCCGAATATCTTGAAATCTGAGAGAACTCCTTGAGACAGGCAGCAGAGTAATGACAATACAACTATTCCCGATAAAGAGACAGCCACTGCTTTTGTCCTTTTAAACTTCAACTCCTCTACAAAAAATGCTACTATTATCTCCAAAACTGAGATGGAGGAGGTGATTGCTGCCAAAAACAGGGAGATAAAGAAAAGAATGGCTATTATGCCGCCTAAAGGCATCTGTGCAAATACTCCCGGAAGGGTGACAAACACAAGCCCTGCCCCTTCTGACGGGGAGATGCCAAAAGAGAAGACCGCCGGCATAATGGCAACTCCGGCTATAATGGCAAAAAGGGTATCAGCAAGTGCTGTTGAAGCGGATAAAGAGATTATATTCTCATGCTTTTTTACGTATGACCCGTATGTTAGGATACAGCACATCCCCAAACTGAGAGAGAAGAAGGACTGTCCCAGCGCAGCTAACATGGTCTTTGATGTAACTTGCGAAAAATCGGGATAGAAAAGGAATTTTAATCCCGATACAGAATTAGGTAACGTTACAGACCTGATTGCAATGAGTATCACCATCAGAAAGAGGATCGGCATCATTATCTTGGAGTATTTTTCAATTCCCTTCTCAACCCCGGCCATTACAATCACTCCTGTCAACAGGAGAAATATGAGCATGTAGACGATAGGCTCAAAATTAGATGAAACCGACTTGGTAAAGAGACTGTTCAGTGCGTTTGTATCTGCTGTATTGAATGAAAATGTAAAGGCTTTGCACATATAGTCTATTGTCCAACCTCCCACAACAGAGTAAAACGAGAGTATTGTTGTTGCCCCAATGACCCCAATTATACCAATAATGTTCCATTTGCTGTTTGGAGCTAATTTATTCAGTGCGCCAAAAGCATTCGCCTGTGCACGCCTGCCCACAAGAAACTCTGAATACATTATAGGCAGACATAGAAAAATTACAAAGAAAAGGTAGATAAGTATAAATGCTGCGCCCCCATTGGTGCCCACAAGATAGGGGAACCTCCACATATTGCCAAGTCCTACTGCAGACCCGGTCATGGCAACAAGAATTCCAAACTTGCTGCCAAAATTGCCTCTTTCCATAGTTCAATATATTGTTTAGTAAATCCTTTCAAAGACCACAAATTCAAAGTACAGGTTATTCTCCTCGTCATAAATCTCTTCGCTCTTGCTTGCAATCCGCCATCTATCGGGAAGGATATTAGGAAAATAGGTATCTGCATCTTTGGCCTCTGCCTCTATTTTAGTTATGTACAGCCTGTCTGCATGGGGGAAAAACTGCCTGTAAATCTCTCCTCCCCCCATAACAAAATACTCCTCCTTAGAGTCCTTTGCATTCTTTACAGCCTCCTCTATAGAGTGTTCTACTCTAAAAGATGTTCCGCTCTCCGGATTAATTACAGGGGCAGGAATACTACCCCGTGTAAGTACTATATTCTCCCTCTTTGGGAGCGGTCTGCCAATGGATTCAAATGTTTTTCTCCCCATTATTACAGGATGCCCCTGTGTTACGCTCTTGAAATATTTTAAATCTTTGGAAATATGCCATAATAGGTTGTTGTTGCGCCCTATGGCATTATTCAAATCTGTGGCCACTATAATAGAAAGCATATCTTTTAAAATTCATCAAACTGTTAAACATAAACGCTCACGCCTGTTAGACTACACTGCTATAGGTGCCTTGATAGAGGGGTACGGATTATAATCAACCAATTTAAAATCCTCATATTCAAAATCGAAAATAGATTTATGGTCTCCCTCTATAATCATCTTGGGCAGGGCACGCGGAGTTCTGCTTAACTGTTCTCTAACCTGCTCAAAATGATTAAGATAAACATGTGTATCTCCAAGAGTGTGCACAAAATCTCCCAGTTGCAGATTTAATAATTTGGCAATCATCATTGTAAATAGTGCATACGATGCTATATTAAACGGTACCCCCAAAAAGGTATCTGCACTCCTTTGATATAATTGACAGGAGAGTCTGCCGTTTGCTATATAAAACTGAAACAGGGAATGACACGGGGGTAGTGCCATCTTGTCTATCTCCCCCACATTCCATGCAGAGATGATAAGCCTTCTGGAGTTAGGATTGTTTTTCAGCTGCTCCATAAGTTCAGACAACTGGTCTATCTCCCTTCCGTCTGCAGTTTTCCATCTACGCCACTGAGCTCCGTAAACGGGTCCTAACTCTCCATCCTTATCTGCCCACTCATCCCATATCGTAACCCCATGTTCATTAAGATATTTTATATTGGTATCACCTTTAATGAACCAAAGAAGCTCATAGATAATGGATTTAAGATGAAGTTTCTTTGTTGTAAGCAACGGGAATCCTGCACTGAGGTCAAATCTCATCTGATGCCCGAATATGCTTTTTGTGCCCACCCCGGTACGGTCCTCCTTTACCGCACCTTCATCCATTATCTTTTTTAAAAGGTCTAAATATTGTTTCATCTGCCAAACTGTTGTATACCCACAAATTTAGTCACTTTTATCTTAATAAAAACCATGACTAAACCATTAATTAACAATATGGCATTTTACCCCTCCGGCCGACATGCAAGGAGGGGCAATGATTCTATTTGGTACCGCTCCCATTTACAGCCATCACAACAGCTCCCGATACGGCATTGCTATTGATATCTGTCACACTCCCCAACAGAGATGTCTGCGCATACAGGCTATTTGCAAAGCAAATAACAGACATTATACAGACAAGCAGAGTCTTTTTCATGTTCGTTTTCATAATCACGTATTTTAAAAAGTGTTTTTCTAATAATCGGCAGTATAATCGGTCTTTTGCGGATTTATAATATTATTTGTTTCCCTGCAAACCTTTAGCACCAACGGCAAATGGTCGCTCACACCTCCTTGGTAGATTGGACCAATG
>CAVHKR010000087.1:0-6476 GCA_963636615.1 Acutalibacteraceae bacterium
ACGCATATCTTTTGTGTAAATCAGATACTTGTTTTTTATCCGGGCTGAAAACTTTTTGCAAAAGGCGTCCAGCGAAGTGTGTGCTTTATAACCGGAAGATTTTACCTCGATAGGACTTATCTTGTCCCCGTCGGCAATCAGGAAATCCACTTCATAGTTGTGTTTTCCACTGTCAGTGGGGAATGTGTAATAGTGTAACTCATGCCCGGATGCTTTCAGCATTTGCGCGATAGCGTTTTCATAGACATACCCAAGATCCGCACTTAATTTGTCGCTGAGTAGTTTATGATAAATCGTGTTGTCGGTAAATTTCTTGTCCCAAAATGCGAGGGTGACAAACAAGCCTGTATCGCCCACAAACATCTTGTATTTGTTCGGGTCTTGGTGCAATGCCATTCCTACGCCTGGATCGTTGGCATGATAAGCCATATTGACTACCATTGACTCCTTGATTTCCGAAATAATCTCCGCCAGTTCAGAATTACGTTTTCCGTCCGTTGCACTTCTATCTTGATTCTAATTTTAAAATTACACTAATCTCAGTTTGTTCGCCTGTATCTCATGTATCTCAAAATTATATTTACTGAAAATTGCAGCAATCTCAATATTTATTGCAACAATAAAAAACGAGCCGAAAATAGACCTAAAAGAGTAAATGAAGTATAAATCAGGTCTATTTTCGAACTAAAAGCCAATTATTCTTGTACAGAATCCATCGTTTCAAACATCTTATCCACCATATTGACGGCCTCGATTTTCTTGCTGTCGACAATTTTCGCGTATATCTGCGTGGTGCGCACATCGGCATGTCCCATCATCTTGTTGGCGGTATAAAGGTCAACCCCTGCGGTTATCAGCATCGTGCCGTAGGTATGGCGGCGCAGATGGAAATGAAGGTGTCTTTCCAGCCCGGCCAGTTCAGCCCATTTACGCAAATGCTTGTGCAGGACGGTATGTGACGGCAGGGAGAATACCGATGACTCAGGTTCTCCGCGTTCCGGAAGCCAAGTCAACGCTCACGTCAAAGCCATCTAAAACAGTTCTTTTATCAGCAGAATCATACGTCTTTTTGAATAAAGTTCCCTTAGAATAGAACGGTTATGTTCCGCATCCTCAGGAGGAAGCAGTGTATCCAATTCCTGCTGGGATAATGTACTCATTGGATATACCTTTAGATTGTGGGTGGCAGCCCATTCATAAACAGGATTGCTCTCAAACAGAAATACCTTTGCCCCCAGATAAAGAGCAATTATTATATTGCCAATGGCCTCCTGCCTTAGGTTGCCAAACAGGGCAACAGCTGTTGAAGACTGCAATTTGTTATACTCGTCCAACGGCAGGAAACTCATTAAAGGGGTAAAATTATCAACCTCTCTTTTACCATACGCAAGTACCTCATTCATATATCTTTTACGTCCCGAATAACTTAAAGGCACAACCACCTTTTTACCTTTGAGATCATACTGGCCCAACAGTGCAAGCAGGTACTTGTGGTTATTGCTACGAGAGGCGGAATTGCCAACCATAACAGTGTCCTTGCATGACTCGTTCGGTAAGGGATTATAATAGAGCTCCCCCAAAATTGTATCTATAGGGTAATAAAAGAAATCTTTCCATGGCTTGGCCGCAAGCTGCGGATAATACTTTACGAGTTGAGAATAATCTGATTCTGTAGTATCTGTAACAATATAATCTATACTCTGTTCAATGAATTTTAATATTGCTTTGGCCTTTCGTTCGGCACCTATTCTGCTGAAGAAACTAAGATTTTTCTCTACAAGGCCGGCATAACGGTTGTCTGAGGTGAACATTTCAAAACCTGCCGGACAGAGCAGTTTGTTATAGAGATCCAACCCCCAAATTATCCAGTAGATCTTCACATTGCAAGTTGCAGGCAGGACCTTTTGTATCCGTCTGACAATATTTATCTTGCGAGGGTTAAGAAGATGTATTACAATGTTTACTCTGCCTCCCGATAATCTATTTTCAGACAATCCCGTAGATTCTCCGCAACGAGCCATAATGGCAGATATATTACCGGTTATATCTTTAAGAAACTCCTTACGTCCCAAAAGGAGATGTTCTGTCTTTGGTGTAGGTTGTATGACACTAAGTTCTTTTTTATGTGCGCGGTTTGTAATTACCCAGAGATTACCAAACGGAAACACCTCCTCAAAAATCTCCACGGTACGGCCTATAATCTTTTCGTCGTTAGCAAGATGCAGTATCATATCCTTTCTATATTTCCAACACAAAAGCTCTACTTCGCCACGCGCGATGCTGTAAAAACTATTGGAGGTTGTTGTAAAACCCTATTATTTTTTCTGTTACGTAGTCAACTTCCTGCTCTGTAAGTGTACAATACAGGGGAAGCCTTAACAGACAATCCGTATAGTAATCTGCCAACGGCAGGTTTGCCCCACCCATACCGTTATCAACCGCAAATTTGCTCTTGTGAAGGCTTAGGTAGTGGAATACGGCATCTATACCTTGTTCTTTAAGATACTGTACAAGAGCCGTGCGCTCTGCCGGAGTTTGCGTTGTAACATAAAATATATGAGCATTGTTTGTGGCATAATCCGGAATGAACGGCAGGGTTAACGGAGTCTTACCAAGCAGGTTATTGTAATATCTGTCCCATAGCTCCCTCCTCCGCTGCTGTATCTGCTCCATCTGCTCTAACTGCGCCCAAAGGAATGCTGCGGTATATTCGTTGGGGAGAAAAGAGGAACCGGTATCTACCCAACCATATTTGTTTATCTCGCCCCTAATAAATTCTGCCCTGTTTGTCCCTTTCTCCCACAGTATCTCAGCCCTTTGGACAAATACCGGATTGTTTATAGCCAACAGGCCGCCCTCTCCGCACTGGATATTCTTGGTCTCATGAAAAGAAAACGCTGCCAGATCACCTATGCTGCCCAAAGGAAGTCTTTTCCTCTCTTTGGTGACATAATAGCTGTCTACGGCCTGTGCCGCATCCTCTATGAGCAACAGATTATGCTTATGCGTAATACTTTTAAGGGAATCCATGTCACATGCAACACCTGCATAATGGACAACCACTACAGCCTTTGTCTTTGGGGTTATAAGCTGCTCCACAGATTCCGAGTCTATACATGGATGAGATGCAAGACTCTCAGCAAAAACAACTTTTGCCCCCTGCCTTGTAAAGGCCAATGCTGTAGATACAAAGGTGTATGACGGAACAATAACCTCATCCCCCTGTTGTATGCCCGATAACAGAGCACACATCTCAAGAGCATCTGTACATGAGGTTGTAAGCAGACACTTCCTACTGCCCAACCGTTCTGTAAAAAGATTCTGACATTTTTCTGTATAAGCCCCATTCCCACAAATCTTTCCTCCTCTCAGGACATTGTTTATATAGTTTAGTTCGTTTTCGGTTAAGAATGGATGATTAAATGCAATCTTCAACATAAAAATTCCATCTTATGATTTTTATGCAAATGTATACCTTTTTCTTTTAGAATATTAACAGTTGCGCAGTTTTTTCTTACCATGTTAAATATTATATAGTTTTGCTCTGGCCAGATAGAGGTTAAACAGCTGCAGCTCTGCTCATTCCCGTTTAGAATTTTTCTATTCCGTATGGCGTCTTTACCAATTTACGTTTTATGGTCTCTTTCCTAATGCCAATATTCTTTGCCAATGTCTCAGAAGTCTTGTATGGGCGTTTATGATCTAAATGCAGTGCAATGGCGCTATACCTTATCTGTCTGCTTTTCAGTCCGCTGTTCCATAATCTCTCCCCAAACTCCCTGTCCTGCCCTCCGTAGTGCATCTCCTCGTTAAAGCCGTTTACAGCCAATATATCATCTCTCCAGCCCGATGCATTGCACCCGTTCCATGTGGCTTTTGTTGGGGTAATATGGTTCATGAACCATTTGAAAGCATTGCATTTTATTAGCTTCGTACACTTAAAACTGCATTTGAGGCCATGTCTCTTTAGCCAGCCCAAGCTAAAGGCATTCCCTTCCGTTATATCATCCTTAGAGAGGAAGAGGCTCAGGTCCATAGGCAATTTAAAATATCCTCCCGATAAAAAATACCCTCTCTTTGCATATTTGCAGTGGATGGCAATAAAATCCGGCATGGGGATACAGTCCTGATCTGTAAAGATAAGGTAGTCTGCGGTAGATGCAACAATAGCCTTGTTAAGTATTCTCGATTTCTGAAACCCCTCATCCGGTTGCCACACATGCTTTATGGGGAGATACTCCCTGTACCTCTCTATAAGCTCACGAGTATCCTCTTTAGAACCGTCATCTGCTATTACAATCTCATCTGCAGGCAGTTGTTGCTGCATATAGCCCCACAGTACCTTCTCCAACCACTTGGGATTATTATAGGTAGAGATAATTACTCCAACCGTATCTCTTTTATTGTCTATTGTAAATGTCATTTTAAAAACTGTTCTTGCGTCTCCACCAGCGGTTTTTCATGCGCATTGCCCATAATTTTAGCGGAGCTGTGTGACGTTCAATCTTTTCTGGATAAATATCCTTTATGTTAATAAGTATGCCGGTCTCCTCAACCCCTCCGAAACCGGGATTTACAGAGGTCCCAAATACCCTCATAGATGGAGACAGATTCATATATGAGTTGATTAGCGGAGGAATATGCTCTCCATAATTCTTTATCTCATGTTGTAGAATCTTATACCCCTCCTTATATGTTTTATTGCGGAACAGTTCTGCAATCTCCGGATTGTCTTTGTCACAGTCCAAAGGGACAATGGGGGTTACAAGATGCTCTTTATCACTAAAATAGTGGCTCATAAAGTTCAGCAGTATATTCCTTGCCTTGCCATTGTATGAGGTGTACATTGTCACCTTACCAAAAAAATACTCGCAATCTGTATATTTTAAGACGAGTGCGCCCAAGCCGTCCCAAAGGTTGTCTAACGAGTATAGGCTTTTTCTGCGGATATTGGTGCTCTGGTAGTTGGGTTGTACAAATGAGCGGCCAAGTTCAATGGTTACTGGCATATACTCCTTTATAAACTTGTCGGAGAAACTGAACAGCTCCTCTGTTGCAAGTTTGTGAATATCCAAATCTTTGCAGTTGATGTACCTGTAGCCACCAACAATCTCCAAATCTTTTGGATCCCATACTATCAGTTGCAGATATGGAGAAACAGGGTCAATATCAAACTCATCTATGTCAAGCTCCTTGCCGGTTCCTCCTCCTGCCATCCTAAAAGAGATCTCCCTCAAACGCCCAATCTCGCGCATAACATTAGGCGAATCGTGCGCGGTAACCTCAAAAAGATAGTTCCCGCCCCTTCTGGTCTCTCTTATGAACTTGTCTGCAGTAAGCTCCTTAACAAGAAGCTCTCTTGGTACAGGGTTTATTATTGGCTGCATCATTTTAGTGAGTATGATTTTTCTCGTATAAGTCTGTTCCACATCTCGATGTTGGGGTTCTGCCTTATCTCCTCTATCTCAATAGGCTTCCCCACCAGGAGTTCAAAGGTACGGTTTTTTTGCCGGAACATCTCATTTGGAAGGTAAATCATCTCTATATTGAATTTAACTCCCAACGCTTTTCTTATATTGGCCAACCTGTAGAAAAAAGCTGAGTTCTGCCCGCAGAAGTGCATTGGAACTATACTTCTGTTGTATTTAAGGGCCTGCTTTATATATCCTGTCTTCCAGTCGAGATCTGTTATGGTGCCGTTTATCTTTCTGGAACACAGCCCGGCAGGGAAGTACAGTATCTGGTTAGACGAACTGTAGGCATCCTCTATTCTGTTTGCATACTCCTTGCTCATTGTGCCGTGCCTTACTGTATTTACAGGGATGAAAATATTCTCTAACGGCTTTATGTTCATGAGCAGGTCGTTTACAACAAACCGCACATCTCTGTTAAATAAACGGCCTATCTCATTAATTATTATTATGCCGTCCAATCCCCCCAACGGGTGGTTGCATACAAAGATATATTTTTGAGTCGGGTGCAGTGCAGATCTCTCTTTAAAGGAGAGATTGCAGCGCACATTAAATTCGTGTAACAGCTTTTCTGCAAAGTCAATGCCTGTATAGCCTGCATATTTTTGAAGGAATGCATTAATTTCATCCTGATGAACTGTACGTTTAAGGTAGTTAAGGATGAATTTTGGCGTAAATTTTGACAAGGCTTGGCTTTTTGATGCAATGACCTTGTCTATATCTATTTTAAGAGGTGTGTGACTGTTGCTCATAAATTATTATTAATAAGCGTGTTACTAAAGATGATATTCTCTGTTTTGCAATGCCTGTCCAACGGGACGTAACATGGCAGAGCCAATATCAGAGCTTGTGGTTGCAGGAGCTTTTGTTAGCGCGAAGTTAAAAAAATTATACCTTTGTGATATGTTAAAGCAGGGATTACAACAAAAATTACAGCAAAAGCTGTCGCCACAGCAGATTCAGACAATTAAATTGCTGGAGCTTACTACGTTGGAACTTGAACAG